>JANOAQ010000164.1:0-4571 GCA_031411195.1 Burkholderiaceae bacterium
AGCCAACACGGTCGGTATCCAAACGACTATGCAACGACATCCCACTTTATTCAACAGGTGGCATCAGGTGCAATGTCGTGGCCATGCGGCCATGTCACTGCGCCCAGCACGATGCCCACGCGGTTGAAGTAGTGCGCGTCCTTTAACTCGCAAAACGCCCGCCGCCCAAGATAGGGCTTCATGTCGAAGGTGCCCGCAGCTCCGCCAACCGTCTCAACGTAGAGACAAAAGGCGGGCAATGGTTTGACGATGGTGACGTCCCAGTCCATGAATTCACACCCGAAAGTAAATGCCCCGCCGATCCAACCCCCTTGCCAACACCCAATACACCGCCAGGTTGGCGATGGCAAAGGCCAGCGAGCCCAGGCGCGGGTCGTTGCCCAGATCGGCAAACACCGTGCGGTACAGCCACGGCAGCGGTGAGGTGAACCGCGGCAGGCCGTTGGCATCCACCCCATCGGCCCAGCGCAGCAGGGCCAGCGCGCGCGGCACCAGGCCGCTGAGCACAAAGACGAACAGCGCGTTCTTGCCGAAGACCTCGGCCGCGCGCGCCAGGGGCATCCACCAGCGCCGGGGCGCACCGGCACCGGCGCCGTCCAGCGCGTGCAGCAGCGCGCCCATCAGCAGCAGGGCCAGGCCGGTGGTGTGCAGCACGTAGCTGCTGGTCCACAGCTTCTTGTTCAGCGGCATGGCCCACTGCCAGGCGTGGGCCAGGGCCAGCAGCGCGGTGGCGGTGATGAACAGGCGCACCAACTGCCCGTTGGCGCCGCCGGGCTGGCGTCGCAGGTCGGCCACCCACTGCCCGGCCCACCAGCCCAGCAGCACCTGGGCCACCGCCGGCAAGGTGCTGGCCAGGCCTTCGGGGTCGAAGGGCACGCCCTCGCCCTGGTACAGGTGGGCCGGGCCGAGCAGGCTGCGGTCGAGCGCGGTGCCGAAGTAGCCTTGCAGGCTGTACGGATCGCCCGGCGCGCCCAGCCCAACGCATAGCGCCCAATAGCCCAGCAGCAAGGCCGCCGCGGTGGCCAGCACCGGGCGCACCTGCGCACGCAGCGCCCACACCAGCGCCGCCGCCAGGCCCCAGGCGAGGGCGATGCGCTGCAGCACACCCATCACGCGAAAGCGGCTCCAGTCGCGGCCTACCAGATCGCCCGCCGCGTCCCAACGCACAAAGGGCGCGGCATTGAGCAGCAGGCCCAGGCCGAAGATGATCGCCACACGCCGCGCCACGGTGGCCGCCACGGCCGGCGGTGTGGCCTGCAGCAGGCGCGGCATCACCAGGGCCAGTGCGTTACCCACCGCGAACAAGAAGAAGGGAAACACCAGGTCGGTGGCCGTGCAGCCGTGCCAGGGCGCATGCGCCAGCGGCGGGTACAAGTGGGCCCAGCTGCCGGGGTTGTTGACCAGAATCATCAGCGCCACGGCGGCACCGCGAAAGACGTCCAGCGCCAGTGAGCGGGGTGGCGCGGTCATGGCCCGATCAGCCGTTGCGCAGCGCAGCCGATGCCGAATCGCCCGGCACCCCCGCCAGCGCCGAATCGCCCAGCGGCGCCGCCAAAGCCGCGTGCACGCTGCCTTCGGCGGCATCCAGCCGGTCTTCGGCCTCGTGCACCTTCAGCCCGCCCTTGAGCATGACCACCGCCACCTTCACCCGCCAGCCGCAGGCACCCAGGGCGGCGCGGGCTTCGGGCTCGCTGGCACCGCTGGCCAGCATGGCCAGGCGCAGGGCGCGCTTGATCAGCTTGGCATTGGTAGCGCGCACGTCCACCATCAGGTTGCCGTACACCTTGTGCAGCCGCACCATCAGCGCGCTGCTCAGGGTGTTGAGCGTCATCTTCTGCGCGGTGCCGGCTTTCAGGCGGGTGCTGCCCGAGATCAGCTCGGGCCCGGTGTCCAGCAGGATGCCGATCTGCGCGCCCATGGCCAGCGGCGCGCCGGGGTTGTTGGCGATGCCGATGGTGAGCGCGCCCGCCGCCCGCGCCGACGCCAGCGCGCCCATGGCATAGGGCGTGGCACCCGACGCGGCCAGCAGGATGACCACGTCATTGGCCGTGGGCTGCAGGGCCTGCAGGTCGTAGCCGCCTTGTTCGCGGTCGTCTTCGGCGCCTTCCACCGCCGCAAACATGGCCTCTTGCCCGCCGGCCAGCAGGCCGATGGCACGCTCGCGCGGCCATGAGAAGGTGGGGTTCAGCTCCACGCTGTCGAGCACGCCCAGCCGGCCGCTGGTGCCGGCGCCCACGTAGATGAGCCGCCCGCCGGTGCGCAGGCGCGGCAGGGCCGCGTCCACCGCAGCGGCTATCTGCGGCGCCGCAGCCAGCACGGCTGCCAGGGCCTGCTGCTGGTCGCCGGCCAGCGCGGCCACCAGATGCGCGCTGTCGTACTGGTCCAGCGCGGGGTGGTCGGCGCTGGGGCGCTCGGTGTTGAGCTGCGGCGGCGGCGGTGCTGGCGTGGTCATGGCGGCGTATCAGGCGGCAGGCCCAGCTCCGGGCACTGCAGGGCGCACGGCGGTGTTGGGCGGTGGGCGATTGGCTGGCAAAGCGTAGGGCCCGGCGCGCAGGCGCGTGGCGATGCCTTCGCGGTCTTGCATCAGCGCGGCCATGCTGAAGTGGATGTGGCCGCTGGGCTCGGTGCCCAGGCTGCGGGCAGCACGCCCGCGTGACCGTTCACGCACCAGCGCCACCTGACGCAGCACTTCATCGGCCGGGTAGGGCCGTTGCGGCGCGCCGATGCGGCTGGTGAACAGCCCCGGCCACACGGCCATGCCCGGCGCGGCCTGGGCCAGCCAGTAATCGAGCAGCGGCCCGAAGGCCTGGGCCGGTTGGTCGATCGGCCAGTAAAGCTGCGGGGCGATGTAGTCACACCAGCCGCGCTGGCACCACAGCTCCACATCGGCATACAGCTGGTGATACTGGCTGAAGCCGGTGATGCCCGGTGGCCGCAGGTCGGGCCGGCCCAGGCCGAAGGGGCTGATGCCGAACAGCGCGCCCGGCCGCTCGCGCCGCACAGTGGCAAACATCGCCTGCACCAGGCGGTTGACGTTGTCGCGCCGCCAGTCGTCGCGCGCCAGCGGGCCACCCGCTTGGCGGTAGCGCTGCCAGGCGGGCTCGTCGGGGAAAGGTGTGGGCACCGCATCGGCGCCGCTGCCGGTGCTCAACGGGTAGGGGTAGAAGTAGTCGTCGATGTGCACACCGTCCACCGCGTAGCGGCGCAGCACGTCGGCCACCACGGCCAGGGTGCGTTGGGCAGCGGCAGCCTCGCCCGGGTCCATCCACAACAAATCGCCATAAGCCTTGACGATGCCGGGCTGGGTGTTGGCCAGGTGGCTGGCCGCCAGCGCGCTCTTGGCCGCCGGGTGGCGCGCGCGGTAGGGGTTGAACCAGGCGTGCAGGGCCAGGCCGCGTTGGTGGGCATGTTCTATCCAGAAGGCCAGCGGGTCGTAGCCGTCGTCGGGCGGCTGGCCCTGGGCGCCGGTGAGGAACTCGCTCCAGGGCTCCATCGCCGAGGGGTAGATCGCATCGGCCGCCGGCCGCACCTGCAGCACGATGGCGTTCAGGCCGATGGCGGCGGCGCGGTCGAGCAGGGCGTGCATCTCGGCGCGCTGCTCGGCACTGGCCAGGCCGGGCTTGCTGGGCCAGTCGATGTTGGCGACCGTGGCCACCCAGGCGGCGCGAAACTCGTCGGGTGCGCGTGGTGCATCGGCCGGCGCGGCCAGTGCGCCCGAAGGGCCGGGCGACAGCGGTGGCGCATCGGCGGCGGGTGGCGGGGTGCTCAGCACCCCGCACCCACCCAGGCCACCCAATGCCACCAGCGCGCCGGCAGCGGCCAGGGCACGGCGGCGCGGGTGGCGATCGCTCACGGCTTGCGCGGCTGCGGCAGCGGCTCGTTGATGACCTGCAGCAGGGCGGCGGTTTCAGCATCGGGCTGGCCGTCGTATCTGGCGGGCCGAAAGCGCATCTGGAAGGCAGCGATCACACGCTGCGTGGGCGCATCCAGCACGCCGGTGTCGGGCACCTGGTAGCCCACCGCCGCCAGGCTGCGCTGGAACCAGGCCAACTCGGGCAATGCCGCTTCATAACGCTGCTGGTGAGCGGCCACCCGTGTGGTATCGGGCCACAGTGCCAGGCCGGCATCGGCCAACACCTTCCACGGAAACAACGGGCCGGGATCGATCTTGCGCTGGGGCGCGATGTCGCTGTGGCCCAGCACGCGCTCGGGCGGGATGCCATGGCGGGCGACGATGTCGCGCACCAGTTGCAGCAGCAGGGCGATCTGCGCGGGCGGGTAAGGGGTGAATACACGGCTGCCATCGGCGGCCTTTTCTTCGCCCAGGTTGACGATCTCGATGCCGATGGTGCTGGCGTTGAGCATGGTGGCGCCCTTCCAGTAACTGACCCCGGCATGCCAGGCGCGGCGGTTTTCGTCGACCAGGCGGTAGACCACCGGCGGGCTTTCGTCACTCAGCAGGTAGTGCGCGCTGACCCTTTGCTGGGTGAGGATGCGGATGGAGCTGTCCAGGGGCTCGTCGGTGTAGTGCAGGATGAGGTACTGCGCCCGGCTGTCCTGCCCCTGCGCGG
>JANOAQ010000165.1:0-2914 GCA_031411195.1 Burkholderiaceae bacterium
TGAAGACCGGAATCGCGCCGGTCATGATGATCGCGTGGAGGATCGATTTGTGGCAGTTGCGGTCGACCACCACCACGTCGTCGGGCGCCACCGTGTGGTGCCACACCATCTTGTTGCTGGTGCTGGTGCCGTTGGTCACAAAAAAACAGTGGTCGGCATTGAAGATGCGCGCGGCATTCTTCTCGCTGGCGGCCACCGGGCCGGTGTGGTCGAGCAGCTGGCCGAGCTCTTCCACCGCGTTGCACACGTCGGCGCGCAGCATGTTCTCGCCAAAGAACTGGTGGAACATCTGGCCGACCGGGCTCTTCAAGAAGGCCACACCACCACTGTGGCCCGGACAGTGCCAGCTGTACGAGCCATCCTGGGCGTAGTCGATCAGCGCCTTGAAGAATGGCGGTGCCACCCCGTCCAGGTAGCTCTTGGCCTCGCGGATGATGTGGCGCGCCACGAACTCGGGCGTGTCCTCGAACATGTGGATGAAGCCGTGCAGTTCGCGCAGGATGTCGTTGGGGATGTGCTGGCTGGTGCGCGTCTCGCCGTACAGGTAGATCGGGATGTCGCTGTTCTTGAAGCGGATCTCCTGGATGAACTTGCGCAGGCTCAGCACAGCCGGGTCGAGCTCGGGCCCGGGGGTGAACTCTTCATCGTCGATCGACAGGATGAAGGCGCTGGCGCGGCTTTGCTGCTGGGCAAACTGGCTCAGATCGCCGTAGCTGGTGACGCCCAGCACCTCGAAGCCCTCTTTCTGGATAGCGTCGGCCAGTGCGCGAATGCCCAGACCCGAGGTGTTTTCGGAGCGGTAGTCCTCGTCGATGATGACGATGGGAAAGCGAAAGTGTTGCATCTTGGCTCCTGAGAGCAGGGCAGAAAAAACCGGGCAGGCCCGCGCGGGAAGGGGCGAAGTGTAGGGGTGAACCACGACAGCCCCGCGTACGCTCGTGTACGCTCGGGCACGCTGGCTACACTGGGATGCAACCCTGGAAGCCAGGGCAAGGAGATCGGCAGATGGACTGGCATTCGTCCACGGTGTGGTGGTTGATCAGCGGCGGCCTGGTGGCCGCCGAACTGGCCACCGGCACGTTCTACCTGCTGATGTTGGCGGTGGGCGCGGCCGCTGCGGCCGTAGCTGCGCACCTGGGCCTGGCCAGCATCGCCCAGATGGCCACCGCCGCGTTGGTAGGCGGGGGCGCGGTCGGCTTGTGGCACGTGCGCCGCAGCCGGCACCCGGTGGCCGCACCGGCCAACACCAATTCAGATGTCAACCTGGACATCGGCAGCCCGGTGAACGTACCCGAATGGGCTGCCGATGGCACCGCGCGTGTGCAGTACCGAGGCGCCGCCTGGGACGTGCGCTACATCGGCGGCGGCGTGCCCAGCCCGGGCGCGCACGTGGTGCAGGCGGTCGAAGGCAACCGCTTGTTGCTTGAGCGCAGTTCGCGCTGATCGGGATTGGAGAAATCGTCATGGAAGTCGTTGTCATCCTGCTGGTCATCGCCATCATCTTCGTGGTGCGCTCGATCAAGGTCGTTCCTCAGCAGAACGCCTGGGTGGTGGAGCGCCTGGGCAAGTACCACGCCACGCTGACCCCGGGGCTGAACCTGCTGGTGCCCTTCGTAGACCGTCTGGCCTACAAGCATTCACTGAAGGAAATCCCGCTGGATGTGCCCAGCCAGGTGTGCATCACCAAGGACAACACCCAGCTGACGGTGGACGGCATCCTGTACTTCCAGGTGACCGATGCGATGCGCGCCAGCTACGGCTCGTCCAACTACATCATCGCCATCACCCAACTGGCGCAAACCACCCTGCGCAGCGTGATCGGCCGCATGGAGCTGGACAAGACCTTTGAAGAGCGCGCGCAGATCAACACCTCGGTGGTGGAAGCACTGGACGAGGCTGCGCTGAACTGGGGCGTGAAGGTGCTGCGTTACGAGATCAAGGACTTGACGCCGCCGGCCGAGATCCTGCGCAGCATGCAGGCCCAGATCACCGCCGAGCGCGAAAAGCGCGCTCTCATCGCCGCCAGCGAAGGCCGGCGCCAGGAGCAGATCAACATCGCCACCGGTGAGCGCGAAGCCAGCATCGCCCGCAGTGAAGGCGAAAAGCAGGCCGACATCAACAAGGCCCAGGGCGAGGCCGCCGCCATCACCGCGCTGGCCGAGGCGTCGGCAGGCGCCATCCGCCGTATCGCCGAGGCGATCGAATCACCTGGCGGTGACCAGGCCGTGCAGTTGAAGGTGGCTGAAAAGGCCATCGACGCCTATGCCCTGCTCGCCAAGACCAACAACACCATGATCGTGCCGGGCAACATGACCGAGGTGTCAGGCTTGATCGCCACAGCGATGGCGGTGATGCGACGCGGTGACAGCCAAGCTGTGACGCCTTCGCGCTGAACGCCACCAATCGGGCCAGACCTGTCAGCTAGAATCTGCGGCTTGCCGCGGAGAGATGGATGAGCGGTTTAAGTCGCACGCCTGGAAAGCGTGTGGGGGTTAACAGCCCCCCGCGGGTTCGAATCCCGCTCTCTCCGCCAGATTCCCAGCAAATACGGGGCTTTCAGCCCGATTTGTTCAGGCAACCACCCAAAAGACCACGCACCAGAGCCCGGTGGACGCGGCTGACTTACTGTCTGCCAGCGCGATGGATTGCAGGCCCGCTCAGGACTGCCTGCTAGGGCTAGGGCCTGCCGGCCTGCCAGGGGCCAGCGGCAACAGGCCAGCACCTGCACCACCCATCAGAGCCCGGTAGCCGGTGCGAGCTCACCGATTGTGGACCACAGCCGCCGCCGAGGCTCTTGGCGCTAAGTGAGCCACTGGCGGGGCACATGCGGTACTGCCACCCGCCACCCACCGGGAAGAAAGCCAGCCTCACGCAGGTTCAGCCACGGCCGGGGAAGCAGCGATGCTTGCCCGGC
>JANOAQ010000166.1:0-5691 GCA_031411195.1 Burkholderiaceae bacterium
GCGCCGTAGATGCAGCGCGACAGCACGTCGCGGCCCAGGTTGTCGGTGCCGAACCAGTGTGCCCAACTCGGCGCCTGCATGCGGTCGAGCGGGGCGATCTCGTTGAAGTCGTAGGGCGCCACCCAGGGGGCGAACACACCCACCACCACGAACAACAACAGCACCAGGCCGCCCACCGTGCCCAGCGGCTTGTCGCGCCACAGCCGGGCCAGGAAACTGTTGCTGGGCCGCTTGGCGTCGGGCAAAGGCAGCACGGCACTCATCAGCGCATCCTCACTTTGGGGTCCAGCAAGCCGTAGCTCAGATCGACCATCAGGTTGATCAGCATCACCGCCACGCCAACCACCAGGAACACCCCGGTGATGATGGGGTAATCGCGCTGCTGCACGGCATCGAGCAGTAGCAGGCCCATGCCGGGGATGACGAAGATCTGCTCGATGATGACCGCGCCACCGATCAGCAGCGGCGCCTGCAGGCCCACCAGCGTGACCACCGGGATCATGGCGTTGCGCATGGCATGGCGCATGATCACCAGCCGCTCGCCCAGGCCCTTGGCCCAGGCGGTGCGGATGTAGTCCTGGCGCAGCACCTCCAGCATCATGGTGCGGGTGAGCCGCATGGTGATGGCCGACAGCGCCGCGCCCAGCACGATGCCCGGCAGCAGCATCTGCGACAGGTTGGCCGCCGGGTCGGTGAAGAAGGCGACGTAGTCGACCGACGGCGACCAGCCCCACCAGATCGACGGGAACACCACCACCATGGTGCCCAGCCAGAAGCTGGGCACGGCCAGCAGCAGGATGGAGAAGCTGCGTGCCAGGTAGTCGCCCGCCGTGTCTTGTCGCACGGCCGAGTAGATGCCGATGGGCAGCGCGATGATCAACCCGACGATCAGCGCGATGAAGCCGAGCTGGAAGGTGACCGGAAGGCGTGCGCGCAGGTGCTCGGTGACCGGCGTGCCCTGCCACAGGGAATTGCCCAGATCGCCATGCAGCACGATGGCCGAGATCCAGTGGAAGTACTGCTGCCACATCGGCTTGTCCATGCCCAGCGCGGCAATGATCTGGTCGCGGCTCTTCTTGTCGGCGGCCACGTCGTTCTGGCTGAGCATCAGGTCGATCACGTCACCGGGAATCAGGCGCACGGTGACGAAGACGATGATGCTGGCCAGGATCAGCGTGGGCAGCAGCGCCATCAAACGGCGCAAAACATAGCCACGCATCAGTCAAGCCGCCGAAGCGGCGCAAACGGGTGCGAAATCACGGTGCTTGTCTCCTTGCCGCAAGCGGTGCATGCCATCCGCGGTCGCTGCCATCATGCACCCATGTAGAACCGCAGGTACGCTCTCGTTTTCCCTTATGACCCATAGCTGGCCAGCGATTGGGAAGAGCTTTTAGAAAATTGGGTTTGCAGGCCGGGCAATGCATCTGATACCCTCGATGGCGCGCTGCGCCGCCCCCCTGGAGAAGCATGTCCACCGTTGCCGACCCCACCCCCGATCTAAGCGCTGACCTGAGCGCATTTCGTGCCGAAACCCGTGCCTGGCTGGAGGCCCACTGCCCTGCGCAGATGCGCCAGCCCATGGCCAGCGAGGACGATGTCTGCTGGGGCGGGCGCAGCGCGCAGTTCAGCTCGCCGGCCCAGAAGCAATGGCTGGAGGTGATGGCCGCCAAGGGCTGGACCGTGCCCACCTGGCCCACTGCCTACGGGGGCGCCGGCCTGAGCAGTCTGCAGGCCAAGGTGCTGGGCCAGGAAATGCGCGCGCTCAACTGCCGCAGCCCGCTCAACAGCTTCGGCATCTGGATGCTGGGCCCGGCCTTGCTGAAGTTCGGCACCGAGGCGCAAAAGCTCGACCACCTGCCAAGAATAGCCCGGGGCGAGATCCGCTGGTGCCAGGGTTACAGCGAGCCCAATGCCGGCAGCGACCTGGCCTCGTTGGCTACCAAGGCCGAAGACCGCGGCGACCACTTCATCGTCAACGGCCAGAAGATCTGGACCAGCTACGCCAACCATGCCGACTGGATCTTCTGCCTGGTGCGCACCAGCACCGAGAACAAGCACAACGGCATCAGCTTTGTATTGTTCGACATGGCCAGCCCGGGCGTCAGCACCCGGCCCATCCTGCTGATCTCGGGCAAGAGCCCGTTCTGCGAAACCTTTTTCGACGACGTGCGGGTCGAGAAGCACAACCTGGTGGGCACGCTCAACCGCGGCTGGGACGTGGCCAAGTACCTGCTGCAGCATGAGCGCGAGATGATCGGCAGCATCGGCGACCGCGCTGCCGCCAAGCCGCTGGGCCAGCAGGCCGTGGCGGCCCTGGGCGTGGACGCCACCGGCCGCCTGGCCGACCCGCTGCTGCGCGCGCAGATTGCGCAGTTCGAGGCCGATGAAGCCGCCTTTCGTTTGACGATGGAGCGCACGGCCGATCTGGCCCGCGCCGGCCAGGCGCATCCGGCCATGGCCTCGATGCTGAAGTTCTACGGCTCCGAGCTGAACAAGCGCCGCTGGGAATTGACGATGGCCATGCACGGCGCCGACGCTCTCGAATGGGAAGGTGCGCATTCGAACGACGGCGACCGCGCCCGCACCTGGCTGCGCACCAAGGCCAATTCGATCGAAGGCGGTACCAGCGAGGTGCAACTGAACATCGTGGCCAAGCGCATCCTCGAACTTCCTGGAGTTTGAGATGGCACTCATCCTGAACGAAGAACAAGCCATGCTGCGCGACAGCGCGCGCGACTTTCTGGCCGGCCAGGCGCCCGTATCGCAACTGCGGGCCTTGCGAGACAGCGCCGATGCCGATGGTTTTTCACGGCCGCTTTGGGCGCAGTTTGCTGAAATGGGTTTCACCGGCGTGCTGGTGCCCGAGGCGCAAGGCGGCCTGGGCCTGGGCCATGTGGAAGCGGGCGTGGTGATGGCGCAGGTGGGCCACCACCTCACCGCGTCGCCGCTGCTGGCATCGGGCATCGTGGCCGCCACGGCCTTGCGCAAGGCGGGTTCGCCGGCCCAGCAGGCCGAGTGGCTGCCGCGCATCGCAAGCGGCGAGGTCATCGCCACCCTGGCGGTGGACGAAGCCGGCAAGCACCGCCCTGCCCTGCTGGCCACCACTGCCCGCTCCGAGGATGGCGGCTGGGTGATCGATGGCGCCAAGGTGCTGGTGCTCGACGGCCATGTGGCCGACCTGCTGATCGTGGCGGCACGGGTGGGTGAATCGGCAACGGGCCTGTTCCTGGTCGACCCCAAGGCAGCCGGCGTCGCCGTGCAGCGCACGGTGATGGTGGACGCGCACAACGCCGCACGCGTGCAGCTCAAGGCTGTGCGGGTTGGCGCTGAGGCCTTGCTGGGCACGGTGGAAGGCGGCGCTGCCGCGCTGGCCACCACGCTGGACGCCGGCCGCTGTGCGGTGGCCGCCGAGTTGATGGGCCTGGCTGATGAAGTGTTCAACCGCACCGTGGCCTACATCAAGGAACGCAAGCAGTTCGGCAAGACCATCTGCGAGTTCCAGGCCCTGCAGCACCGCGCGGCCACGTTGTACTGCGATCTCGAGATCAGCCACGCCGCGCTCATCAAGGCCCAGCAGCAGCTGGACGAGGGCGCGCCGGGCGCCGCCAACGCAGTCGCCGTGGCCAAGGCCCGCGCCGGCCAGACGGCCACCACCGCCGTACAGGAAGGTGTGCAGATGCACGGCGGCATGGGTATGACCGATGCCTTCGAGATCGGCTTTTTCATGAAGCGCGCCCGTGTGCTGCAAGAGCTGTGGGGCGACGCCAATTTTCAGCTCGACCAATTCGCGCAACGGCGCGGCTACTGAAGTTTGACTTTCAACGAAAGCGAGACAAGCACCATGAGCAATCCCGTCAGCGTCACCGTTCGCGGCCCTGTGGCCGTGCTGCACATGGACCGTCCGCCGGTCAACAGCCTCGGTTACGACCTGCGCGCCGGCATTGCCAGCGGCCTGGATGAAGCCAATGCCAACCCGGCCGTCATGGCCATCGTGCTGACTGGCACGGCGCGCGCCTTCTCGGCCGGTGCCGACGTCACCGAGTTCGGCACGGTCAAGGGCGCCAAAGAGCCGAATCTGCGCGTCATCATCAGCCTGCTCGAGGACAACGCCAAGCCAGTGATTGGCGCCATTGCCGGCCAATGCCTGGGCGGTGGCCTGGAACTGGCGCTGGGCTGCCACTTCCGCGTGGCCGCGCCCGACGCGCAACTGGGCCTGCCCGAAGTGAAGGTCGGCCTGCTGCCCGGTGCCGGTGGCACCCAGCGCCTGCCGCGCCTGATCGGCCTGGAGGCCGCGCTGAACATGATCGTGGGCGGCGCCCCGGTGGCCGCCGCCAAGTTTGCCGGCACGCCGCTGGTCGACCGCGTGATCGAAGGTGACCTGATCGACGGCGCCGTCGCCTTTGCCAACGAGGTGATCGAGAAAAAGCTGCCGGCCCGCCGCGCCCGCGACCTGAAAGTCAAAGACCCGCAGGGCGAGGCCTTCCTGCAATTTGCCCGCAACACGGTGGGCGCGATGGCCAAGCAGTTTCCGGCGCCGATGCGCTGCCTGGAGGCGGTGGCCGCGTCCTATGGCAAGACTTTCGAGCAAGGCGTGGCCGCCGAGCGCGAGGGTTTCCTCTTCCTGATGGCCAGCCCTGAATCGAAGGCCCTGCGTCATGTGTTCACCGGCGAGCGTGCGGCGGCCAAGATCCCCGGCCTGCCGGCAGATACCCCGCTGCGCGACATCAAGACGGTGGGCGTCATCGGTGCCGGCACCATGGGCGGCGGCATCACGATGAACTTCCTGAACGCCGGCATCCCGGTGGTGCTGCTCGAGATGAAGCAAGAGGCGCTGGACAAGGGCCTGGGCATCATCCGCCGCAACTACGAAAACACCATGAAGAAGGGCAAGCTCAAGCCCGAGCAGGTGGAGCAGCGCATGGCGCTGGTGACCGGCACGCTGAGCTACGACGCCTTTGCCGATGTCGATCTGGTGATCGAGGCGGTGTTCGAAGAAATGGGCGTCAAGCAGACCGTGTTCGAGACGCTCGACAAGGTGTGCAAGAGCGGCGCCATCCTGGCCAGCAACACCAGCTACCTCAACGTCGACAAGATCGCCAGTTTCACCAAGCGTCCGCAGGACGTGCTGGGCCTGCACTTCTTCAGCCCGGCCAATGTGATGCGCCTGCTCGAAGTGGTGCGCGGCGCGCAGACCGCACCCGATGTGCTGGCCACCGCCATGGCCATTGCCAAGAAGATCAAGAAGATCGCGGTGGTCTCGGGCGTGTGCGATGGCTTCATCGGCAACCGCATGCTGGCGCGCTACGGCGCGGCGGCCCAGGGCTTGCTGAACGCCGGCGCCCTGCCCCAGCAGGTGGACGGTGCACTGCAGAAGTACGGCATGGCCATGGGCCCCTTCCGCATGGGTGATCTGGCTGGGCTGGACATCGGCTGGGCCACGCGCAAGCGCAAGGCCGCCGAAGCCGGCGTGCCCATGAAGGCCACCGTGCCCGACAAGCTGTGCGAGGTGGGCCGCTTCGGCCAGAAAACGGGCTCGGGCTACTACCGCTACGAGGCCGGCAAGCGCGACCCCATCCCCGACCCGCTGACCGAGCAACTGATCACCGAGTACCGCGCCGCCAACGGCATCACGCCGCGCAAGGTGAGCGACGACGAAGTGATCGAGCGCTGCATCTTTGCGCTGGTGAACGA
>JANOAQ010000167.1:0-5451 GCA_031411195.1 Burkholderiaceae bacterium
CATACGCTGAGGAACCCAAGGCGGGGAAAATGGGCCCATGTTCTCTCGGGCTAAGTCCCAGACCGTGCAGCGGGTGCACTATTGCGGAGACGCTATCCGCCACGCTCACCTATGAGGAATGGCTACGAAAAGAAGTCAACCCACCAACCAACCCACCATCCGGCAAACAGACCAAGCTTGTTGGCGGGATCTTCAGCGGCACAGGGGCGTGGCGGAAACGTCGATGTTCGAACCCCGCTGTCTCATCCAAGCGCAAACGGCTTGGGGGGTTCTATGTGGGGTAGATGCGACTTCTGCCTACGTTTCATAGGTGAAATGGAGGAGGCGGTGGGATTCGAACCCACGGACGGGTTTCCCCATCGTCAGTTTTCAAGACTGATCCATTAAGCCACTCTGGCACGCCTCCAGTTGCGCAGATGATCCCAAAGTTTGCGGAGCTGATCCTTCACGGACCCGCATGAACACTCACTTTGGTGAGTCGATGCACCTGATTTCAACGCTGCAGCCATAAATCACTCGGCCACGTTTGCGCGCAGCGCAATTCTAGGCGGTGATCACCGATGCCGATGTGGCTGGCCGCGTGCCACACTGCGCGCCGCCCATGAACACGACCGAAATCTTCCTGATCGCCATGGCGATCATCGTCAGCGTGCCCTACGCCATCTGGCGCCTGGGCCACACCGAATACTTCGCGCCGCTGGTGGTGGTGCAGATCCTCACCGGCATCGCGCTGGGGCCGGGCGTGCTGGGCGCGGTGTTTCCCGACTACTACCGCTTCGTCTTCAACCCGGCGGTGGTGCAGTCGCTCAATGGCGTGGCATGGTGGGCGGTGATGCTGTTCGTCTTCATTGCCGGCATCGAGCTCGATCTGCGCCAGGCGTGGGTGCACCGGCGCGAAAGTGGCATCACTGCCGGGCTGGCGCTGGGTGCGCCCTTGTTGCTGGGTTCGGGTGCGGCCCTGCTGATGTTGGGCACCGATGGCTGGGTCGGCCCGGCCGGTGCGCGCTGGCAGTTTGTGCTGGGCATGGGCATGGCCTGCGCGGTAACGGCCCTGCCCATCCTGATCCTGTTCCTCGAGAAGCTGGCCATCTTGCGCCAGCCCATCGGCCAGCGCATCCTGCGCTATGCCAGCCTGGACGACATCGCCATCTGGGGTGTGCTGGCGCTGATCCTGCTGGACTGGACACGCGTGGGCCGGCAAGTGGCGTTTTTGCTCGCCTTTGGCGTGGCCAGCATGGCCTTTCGGCAATTGATGCGGCGGGTGCCCGAGCGTGACCGCTGGTACCTGGGCCTGATCTGGCTGGCGGTCTGCGCCTTCGGGGCCGATTGGTCCGGCCTGCACTACATGGTCGGCGCCTTCCTGGCCGGTGCAGTGGTGGATGCCGATTGGTTCGACCAGCGTCAGATGGACCAGCTGCGCCACCATGTGCTGCTGGTCATGATGCCGGTGTTCTTCCTGTCGACAGGCCTGCGCACGCAGTGGGGCGTGGGTGGCGCGGCGGTGTTTCTGGCGGCTGGCCTGCTGCTGGTGGCGTCGGTGGCTGGCAAGTTGCTGGGCCTGCGCCTGGCCGGGCGGCTGCTGGGCTGGCCACCCGGTGAAGCCAGCCTGATGGGCTGGCTGCTGCAGACCAAGGCGCTCATCATGATCATCTTTGCCAATGTGCTGCTCGACAAGCAGGTGATCACCGCCGACACCTTCACCGCCTTGCTGCTGATGGCCGTGGCCAGCACCATGCTGACCATCCCCATCGTGACACCCATGCTGGTGCGCTTGGGCTTGCGGCCGGCGCCGGGTTGATCCGGGGCTGGCGGCCCTCAGAAGGGCGTCAGCCCATCGGTGCACTGCACCTGGGTGATCTCACGCCGGCCACCGTCCACCCGGGCGGCGGTCAGGGCGCCGCCCCACACGCAGCCGGTGTCCAGCGCCAGCAGGTCGGGGCGGTTCTGCAGGCCCAGGGTCGACCAATGGCCGAAGGCGATGGGCACGCCCGCGGTGCGCCGGTGCGGCACGTCGAACCAGGCGCGGTAGCCGGGTGGGGCCACGCCGCTGCCGTCCTTGGTGTCGAAGTCCATCGTGCCGTCGTCGGTGCAGTAGCGGATGCGGGTGAGGGCGTTGAGCACCATGCGCCAGCGGTCCACGCCGGCCAGGTCGTCGTGCCATTGCGCCGGTTGGTTGCCGTACATCACCTGCAGAAAGTCGGCCATGCCGGGGCCGCGCAGCACGGCCTGCACCTCGTCGGCCAGCGCCAGGGTTTGCGCGGCCGTCCACTGCGGCACCACGCCGGCGTGCACCAGCAGCCAGCCGTCAGACTGCGTTGCCAGCAGGCCGTGCCGCAGCCAGTCGAGCAGGGCGGGGCGCTGGGGGTGGGCCAGGATGTCGCCCACGGTGTCGCCCTTGTGCGGCTTGCGTGCGCCCACGCTCAACGCCAGCAAATGCAGGTCATGGTTGCCCAGCAGGCAGGTGGCGGCATTGCCCAGGGCCAACAGCCGTTGCACGGTGGCCAATGATGCGGGCCCGCGGTTGACCAGATCGCCCAGCACATGCAGGTGGTCGCGCGAGGGGGAAAAGCCGATCTCGGCCAGCAGTCGATCGAAGGCGTCGCAGCAGCCCTGCACATCGCCGATGAGGTAGTTCATGGGGCGATTCTGCTACGCTGCCGGCCGAGTCAACCCCCGAGGCGCCCGCACAGCGCCGCCCCATGGACGTCGCCTTACTTCTCTTCCTGATCGTCGTGAATGCCTTGTTCGCCAGGTCCGAGATGGCGCTCACCGCCGCGCGCAAGGCGCGGCTGGCGGTGATGGCCGAGGCGGGCGACCCAGGCGCCGTGGCCGCCCAGGTGCTGCACGACGACCCGACCAAGTTCTTGTCCACGGTGCAGATCGGCATCACCTCGATCGGCGTGCTCAACGGCATCGTCGGTGACGCGGCTTTCTCTCAGCCGTTGGCGGCCTGGTTGCACCAGGTGCTGCCGATGGTGGGCGTGCGTGCGGCCGAGATCAGCGCCACCGCTCTGGTGGTGGTGAGCATCACTTTCCTGAGCATCATCTTCGGTGAGTTGGTGCCCAAACGTCTAGGGCAGATGTACCCCGAGCGGGTGGCGGTGCTGGTGGCCCGGCCGATGAACCTGCTGTCCACGGCGGTGCGCCCCTTCGTGTGGCTGCTTTCGGCCTGCACCGAGGCCACGCTGCGCTTGTTGGGCATCCGCAATGCACCTTCGCGCAGCGTGACCGAAGAAGAGATTGCCGCCAGCCTGGAAGAAGGACTGGACGCGGGCGTCATCGAGGCGCAGGAGCACCAGATGGTGCGCAATGTGTTTCGGCTGGATGAGCGCCAGATCGGCTCGATGATGATCCCGCGGGCAGAAATCACTTGGCTGGACCAGCACGCCCCGCTACCCCAGCTGCTGAGCCAGATGACCGAAAACGGCCATTCGCGCTACCCGGTGTGCCGCGACGGGCTGGACGATGTGGTGGGCGTGATCCAGGCCCAGGACCTGCTGGTGCCCTTGTCACGCGGTGAAATGCCCGATCTGGGCGCACTGATGCAGCCACCGGTCTTTGTGCCCGAAACCCTGTCGGGCATGGAGTTGCTGGATCACTTTCGGGCCACCGGCGCCGAACTGGTCTTCGTGGTCGACGAGTACGGTGCGGTGCAAGGCGTGATCACCGTGCGCGACGTGCTGGAAGCCATCACCGGCGAGTTCAGCCCGCCCAGCGCCGACGACGCCTGGGCCGTGCGGCGCGCTGACGGCAGTTGGCTGATGGACGGCCTGATTCCCGTGCCCGAGATGAAGGATCGGCTCGAGATTCGTGAACTACCCGAGGAAGATCGTGGCCGCTACAACACGCTGGCCGGCATGATCATGCTCCTGCTGGGCAGGCTGCCCGTCACCACCGATGTGGTGGAATGGGACGCTTGGCGTTTCGAGGTGGTCGACCTCGACGGCAAGCGCGTGGACAAGGTGCTGGTCAGCCGCATGGCGCCCACCGAACAAGAAGACCGAACGAAGGATTGAAAACATGATCAATGAGAACCTGCACAAGAAGGTGGTTGCCCTCGATCGCGTCAAACACCGCGATTTGAAGCTCGACCTGGCGGCACGCGACATGAGCGCGTCAGAAAAGCTCAACGCCTTCTTTGTGGCGGGCACCGAATTTGGTGACGCCTGCCGCGATTACCCGGTGGTATGGGTCAACGCGGGCACCGATGACAAGGGCAACCAGCAGGTGGCCCCGATCGCCGTGTTCGGACTGCAGCCCGAGCAGAACCTGTGCGTGGAGAACGGCGCCTGGCGCGTGCGTTATGTGCCTGCGGTGCTTCGTCTCTACCCCTTTGCGCTGGCCCGCGTGGCGGCCGACGAGATGGTGGTCTGCATGGACGAAAGCTGGCCCGGTTTTGGCAGCACCGGCGAGCCCTTGTTCAATGCCCAAGGTGAGCCCAGCGAATTCACGATGAACGTGAAGACCCAACTCGAGAACTTCGAGCAAGAGGTGGAGCGAACCCGCCTGGCCGGCGAAATGCTGGTCACCAAGGGCCTGCTGCGCGAAATGCGATTTGACGCCACCTTGCCCGATGGCAACAAGTTGGTGGTGGATGGCTTTCTCACCATCGACGATGAGAAACTGGGCAAGCTGAGCGACGCCGACCTGCTGCAGTTCAATCGCAACGGCCTGATGGGCCTGATCCATGCCCACCAGATCTCGTTGGGCAACATGAACCGCCTGGTGGAGTGGCATGTGCAGCGCCTTGGCCTGAAGCCCGCCGCACCGGCCGCCTGAACGCCTGAGCATTTGAGTGTTTGAGCGCCTGAGCGCCTGGAACCGCCCATGAGTCTGGACCGCCCCGACGACCTGGACCGGGGCGCGGCCAACCGCCGTGCCATGCTGGGCGATGCCTGGGTCGAGCGCTCGCTCGGCCAGGCCAACAGCCTGAATGCCGAGTTTCAGAGCCAGGTGACACGCCATGCCTGGCACGACATCTGGGGCCGGCCCGGCCTGGATGCCCAGACCCGCCGCCTGCTGGTGCTGGGCATGACCATGGGCCTGGCGCGCTGGGAAGAGTTCGAACTGCACTGCCGTGCCGCCATCCGCGGTGGTGTGCCGCTGGCAGCCATCAAGGAGACGCTGATGCAGGGCGCCATCTACTGCGGCGTGCCGGCGGCCAACACGGCATTCAAGATCACCGTGGGCATTTGCCAGGCCGAAGGCATCACGCTCGATCCGGCGCCCTTGTTGCCGGGCCACCGGGTGGAAACCCACCACACCTTCAGCCTGCCACAGTTGCGCGTGGCTTTGCAAGGCGCCGAAGCGGGCGTGCCCATCGTGATGAGCCACGCCCTGGGCATGCGGCTGGAGATGTGGGATGCCCTGGCGGCTGAGCTGGCGCCCCATCACCCGGTGCTTCGCTACGACCACCGCGGCCAGGGGGGCTCGGCCACCGTGCACAGCGGC
>JANOAQ010000168.1:0-5240 GCA_031411195.1 Burkholderiaceae bacterium
CCGTGAAGGCTGCGTGACCCGGGGTGTCCAGGAAGGTGATCATGCCGCGCGGGGTTTCCACGTGGTAAGCGCCGATGTGCTGGGTGATGCCGCCGGCTTCACCCGCCGCCACACGGGTGGTGCGGATGTAGTCCAGCAGCGAGGTCTTGCCGTGGTCGACGTGGCCCATGATGGTGACCACCGGCGCGCGCGGCAACAGCTCGCCATCGGTGGCACTGTGCTCTTCTTCAAGAAAGGCGTCGGGGTCGTCCAGCTTGGCGGCAAAAGCCTTGTGGCCCATCTCCTCGACCAAAATCATGGCCGTTTCCTGGTCAAGCTGCTGGTTGATGGTGACCATCTGCCCCAGCTTCATCAATTGCTTGATGACCTCGGCGGCCTTGACCGACATCTTGTGGGCCAGATCGGCCACGCTGATGGTCTCGGGCACATGCACTTCCTGGATCACCATCTCGGTGGGCGCCGAGAAATTGCTTGCGCCCTGGTCACGCTCACCGCGGCGGCCGCCGCGCGGCGCACGCCAGCCCGGCCGGTTGCCGCCACCGCCGTCGGTGCGGCCCTTGCCTGCCAGGGCGCGCTTCTTGGCCGCGTCGTCAGCCCAGCTCGACGACAGCTTTTCGCTCTTGACCGATTTTTTGTCGCCAGGCTTGGCGGCGGCGCCTGGTGCAGCAGGAGCGCCCGGCACAGCCTTGGGCTTGTGGATGGTGCCGGAGATGGCTTCCTTGCCCGGCACCGGCTTGGGCTCTTCGGGCTTCTTGGCCGTCTGCACGCCCTTGGGCTTGCTCATCATGGCGCGGATGGCAGCCGCCTCGGATTCAGCGGCGCGGCGGCGCTTGGCCACCGCTTCGAGGGCGGCCTTTTCAGCAGCCTCGGCTTCACCGGCCTTGACGATGCGGATACCCGGCTTCGGGGCTTCCACCACGGGCGCAGGCACAGGCGCCACCACGGGCGCTGGCGCGGCTGCAACCGGCGCGGGTGCAACCGGCGCGGGTGCGCCAGGGGCCGCCATGGCAGCGGTCGAACCAGCCGCCTTCTCGATGGCTGCTGCAGCTGCCTTGGCGGCGGCTTCTTCGGCATCACGCGCGGCAGCCGCTTCAGCCGCTGCACGGGCTTCGGCCTGCGCACGGGTGGCAGCTTCCGCAGCTTCGCGTTCAGCGCGCTCACGCTCGGCGCGCTGGCGGGCCTGCTCGGCAAGCGCTTCTTCCTGCAAGCGCAGCTGATCGGCCTGCGCATTGGCTTCGTCTTCGCGGCGCTGCAGTTCGATCTCGTCCGCCGATGGCCCACTGGCCTCGTCCACGCCGGGTGAGGATTCGTCCCGCTTGACGAACACGCGCTTCTTGCGCACTTCCACCTGGATGGTGCGTGCCTTGCCCGAAGCATCGGCCTGCTTGATTTCGCTGGTGCTCTTGCGGGTGAGCGTGATCTTCTTGCGGTCGGCGCTGTTGGTGCCATGCGCATTGCGCAGGAACTCAAGCAGACGTTCCTTGTCAGCCTCGGTCAGCGCGTCGTCGGGAGACTTCTTCGCGACACCGGCAGACTGCAGTTGCTCAAGCAGCGTCCCGGCAGGACGGTTGAGCTCGGCTGCGAACTGGGCGACGGTCGTCACGGCCATGGGTGGATTTCCTTGCGAAACTTCGGTGCGGTGCGGTGTGGGGCGTTGGTGTCAGGCGATCCGGCTCAGGGCCATCAGGCCGTGAACCAGTGCTCCCGCGCCTTCATGATCAAAGACTTGGCAACGGCTTCGTCGATGGCGGTCATCTCGACCAATTCATCGACGGCCAGATCGGCCAGGTCATCGCGGCTGTTGACACCGCCATCGGCCAACTTGGCAATCAGGTCGGGCGTGAGGCCCTCCAGATCGCGCAAATCTTGCGACACGGACTCGACATTCTCTTCGCGGGCGATTTCCATCGTCAACAGCGCGTCCTTGGCACGGGTGCGCAACTCGTGCACGGTGTCTTCGTCGAAGGCTTCCATGTCCAGCATTTCCTGCAGCGGCACATAGGCCACTTCTTCCAGGCTGGAGAAGCCTTCACCGATCAGCATGTCGGCCACTTCTTCATCAACGTCCAGCTTGTCGACAAACAGCTTGCGGATCGAGTCGCTCTCGATGGCCTGCTTGGCCTGCGACTCTTCAGCCGTCATGATGTTGATGCGCCAGCCCGTCAGCTCACTGGCGAGCCGCACGTTCTGGCCACCACGACCGATGGCGATCGCGAGGTTTTCCTCGTCGACGACCACGTCCATGGCATGCTTTTCTTCGTCGACCACGATCGACTGCACATTGGCCGGGGCCAGCGCGCCGATGACGAACTGCGCCGGGTCGTCGGACCACAGCACGATGTCGACACGCTCACCGGCCAACTCGTTGGTGACGGCGTTCACACGCGAGCCGCGCACACCCACGCAGGTGCCAATCGGATCGACCCGCTTGTCGTGCGAGACCACCGCGATCTTGGCGCGGCTGCCGCTGTCGCGGGCACAGCTCTTGATCTCGAGCAGGCCCTGCTCCATCTCGGGCACTTCCTGCGCAAACAGTTCCATCATGAAACCCGGCGCCGATCGCGAAAGCATGATCTGCGGCCCGCGGGCCAAGGTATCGATGCCGGCAATGAAGGCGCGCACACGATCGCCGGTGCGCAAGTTTTCCTTGGGAATCATCTCGCTGCGCTTCAGGCGGCCTTCCACCCGACCGCTTTCGACAATGATGTCGCCCTTGTCCAGCCGTTTGACAGTGCCGACAAAGACCTTGTCGCCACGGGAAAGAAAGTCATTGAGCAGGGTTTCGCGCTCGGCGTCGCGGATCTTCTGCAGGATGACCTGCTTGGCGGCCATGGCACCGATGCGGCCGATGGGCACCGAGGCGATGGGTTCTTCGATGAAGTCACCCACCTCGATCTCGGCGATGCGGTCGAGCGCGTCGCTGAGCATCTCTTCGCCGTCGGGGTTCTGCAAACCAGCCTCGTTGGGCACCACCAGCCAGCGACGGAAGGATTCGTAGTCGCCGGTATCGCGATCAACCGCAACACGGATTTCCACCTCACCGCCATGCAGCTTCTTGGTGGCCTGCGCCAACGCAGCCTCCACAGCGCCGAACACGACATCACGTTCCACGCTCTTTTCGCGAGAAATGGCATCGACCAGCATCAACATTTCGCGGTTCATCAGTCCTGACCTCCGTCCATATTCTCTGCATCCAACCCGGCCCCGTGATCGGGGGCCAGGCCATGGCGTCCTTTGAAATCCACGACCGGCACCAACCGGGCCTCGCGCACTTCGTCCAACGTGAAATCAAGCACCTGCTGCACCGGCAAGCCACTTTCACCACCCGCAGCCACAGACTTGGCAGCCCGCTTGAGCGCCGTGCGCGACACTGGCTTGTCGTCCGGCAACAGCAAACGCCAAGCCAAGCCACCGGCCGGCGCGCCGGAATCCACCGCAGCCAACACACCGCGCCACTTCTTGCGGCCTTGAAAAACTTGCCGAAGACTGAGCTCCACCTCAAACCCCACGAACCGCTGCCAATCGCCCGGCTTCTTCAGCGGACGATCCAGGCCAGGCGACGAAACCTCAAGGCGGGCATAGTCGACCGCCTCGACCTCCAACAGGTACTGCAACTGACGGGTGACGATTTCACAATCTTCAACCAGCACGGATTCACCAGACCCAGTGGTGTAGCCTTGGCCTGGCAGCCGGTCGATGGTGACGCGCAGCAATCCACCCGCCGACCGCTCGACGTCTACCAAGTCGTACCCCAACCCGGTAACGGTGCGCTCCAGCGTTTGCTGCCAACCCCCAGTGACCGGGGCAGTGCAGGCGACCGGCGCCATGCTCGTGCCCGCGTCGATCCTTGTGTCGCTGCCTGTGTCGCTGCCTGTGTCGCTGCCAGCGCCGATCCCCGTGCCACTGTCTGTACTCGTGCCCTGCATCCTGCCCAGTCAATCCTTGCGGTGTGAGGTGAAATCCGATCAAGCAAAAAAAATGGGCCGGAAGGTCCGCCCACTTTGCTCTTTTCAGCGAAAGTCGGATTATAGCCAGAGCGGGCCCTCCGGGCAATAGCCCAGTGGCCTTTTGGGCCCAGCGTGCGAGAATCCAAGGCTTGATTCGAGGTCACTTCTGACCCGTCGAACACAGGATTCGTCACCCATGGGCTTTCTTGCCGGCAAGCGCTTGCTGATCACGGGCATTCTGAACAACCGCTCCATCGCCTATGGCATCGCCCGGGCCTGCCGCCGAGAGGGTGCCGAGTTGGCCTTCAGCTACCAGGGCGAGCGCTTCAAGGACCGCATCACCGAGTTTGCCGCCGAATTCGGTTCGTCCCTGGTGTTCGACTGCGACGTCTCCGATGACGCGCAGATCGATCGCCTGTTTGCCGATCTGGGTCAACACTGGGACCAGTTTGACGGCTTCGTGCACGCCATCGCCTTTGCCCCGCGTGACGCCATTGCAGGCGACTTTCTCGATGGCATGACGCGCGAGAACTTCCGCATCGCGCACGACATCTCCAGCTACAGCTTTCCGGCCCTGGCCAAGGCCGCCCTGCCCCGCCTTCGCCCCGGCGCGGCCCTGTTGACGCTGAGCTACCTGGGCGCCATGCGCTATGTGCCCAACTACAACACCATGGGCCTGGCCAAGGCCAGCCTGGAAGCGGGCGTGCGCTTTCTGGCCCAGAGCGTGGGAGCCAAGGGCATCCGGGTCAACGGCATCTCAGCTGGGCCCATCAAGACGCTGGCTGCCTCGGGCATCAAGGATTTCAGCAAGTTGCTGGGTGAATTTGCCGCCACCACGCCCATCCGTCGCGCCATCACCATCGACGACGTGGGCAATACCGCCGCGTTCTTGCTGAGCGACCTGGCCGGCGGCATCAGCGCCGAGATCATTTACGTCGACGGTGGCTTCAGCCACGTGGCCATCAGCAATCCTGAAGCCTGAGATACCCGCCCCCACGTCGCTTCGCGCCTGTCCCCCGAGGGTGTGCACAGCCGCCTAGGGGCGGCCCGGCGCCGGCTGAGCCGCGCGCTCAGGCGCGCACGCAATCGACGTAGTAACGCCCTTCGGCCCCGCCCTCGTCCTCCACCAGGCCATGCACGTCGGTGGCAAAGCCCGGGAAGCTGGCATTGAACTCGCGGGTGAACTTCAGGTACTGCACGATCTTGCGGTTGAAGCGCTCGCCCGGGATCAGCAGCGGGATGCCCGGCGGGTAAGGCGTGAGCAGCGCGGTGGTGATGCGCCCTTCCAGGTCG
>JANOAQ010000169.1:0-11107 GCA_031411195.1 Burkholderiaceae bacterium
CCAGCGGCATCACCGGAAACAGCCGCAGCAACCGGGCAAACAGGTTGGTGAAGCGGTCTTCGGCCCCAAAGATGACCGAAGGCCGCACGACGTGCAGATCGAAGCCGCCCGCCGCCGCAGCCTGCTGCCAGGCGGCTTCACCGGCGGCCTTGCTGCGCAGGTAGGCCGACGGGGCGTTTGCGCCCACGCCCAGTGCGCTGATGTGCACCACCCGCCGCACGCCGGCAGCGGCGCAGGCGGCGCCCAGCGTTTCGGGCAGTTGGCGGTGCACGCGGTCGAAGGCGGCGTCGCCGCCATGCAGGATGGCCACCAGGTGCACCACGGCATCAGCGCCGGCCAGCAGGTTCGGCAATGTGTTGGCATCGTGCACATCGCAGGCCACCAGGTCGACGGTGGGCAGCACCCCCAGGTTGCGGCCGGTGCTGCGGCGGCGCGTGGGCACCACCAGGCGGCAACCGGGGTCGAGCGCAAAAAGCCGCTCGCACACAGCACGGCCCACAAAGCCGGTACCGCCGGTTATCACGATCTTCTGCATGGCCAGCTGTTCTTTCAGGGCAATTCGGTGTTGGCGACGGGCGCTGCACCATCGCGCGGGCCGATGCCGGCCCCCAGGCGCGGCTTGAGCAGCGGCGGTTTGCGCACGTCGAGCAAAGCGCTGTAGACCGAGGCGTTGTGCAGCACCTTCTTCACGTAGTCGCGGGTTTCGTTGAAAGGGATGTTCTCGGCCCAGATGGCGGACTCCAGCACCGGGCCATCGCGCCAGCGGCGCGGCCGGCCAGGGCCGGCGTTGTAGGCTGCGGCGGCCATGGCTTGCGAGCCGCCCAGGTCGTCGAGCACCATCTTCAGGTAAGCGGTGCCCAGCTTGAGGTTGGTGACCGGGTCGTGGATGGCTTCGGGGTCTTTCCAGTCGAGCCCGATCTTCTTGGCCACGTAGCGGGCGGTGGCGGGCATCACCTGCATCAGCCCGCTGGCACCCACATGCGATTTGAGCTGCGGCATGAAGCGCGTCTCTTGCCGGATCAGGCCGAAGACCAGGGCCGGGTCCAGGCCCGCGCTGGCCGCGGCCTGGCCGATGTCGGCGGCAAAGGGCATGGGGTAGCGCAGGCTGGTGTCGATCTCGGTGCGTGTGCGTTCAGCGGTGTTGATGCACAGCTGCCAGTCACTGCGGTCGCAGGCCAGGCGGGCGGCGGCCAGCAGGCCGCGGTCGTCCATGCCGCGCAGGCTGAAGTTCCACTCTCGACGTGCTTCATCTCGCAGGCCCAGGCCCACCAGCAGCAGGGCACGTTGCAGTCCGGGGTGGTTGGCCGCAGCGTCGCGCTCGGCCGCGGTGAGGGCGGCGGGCGCGGGCGGCAGCGCGGGGGCACGGCCCAGGTCTTCAGTGGCCAGGGCGGCGTAGAAGTTCAGGCCGCTGGCCAGGGTGTCCTGCTGGCGCCGGGCCTCGGCGCGCTGTGCATCGCCCTCGGCGCCGGCGGGCGCCGTGGCCTGCAGTGCGCGGGCGCGCCAGTAGGCCCAGGCCGGGTCGCGCGCCTCGTTGGGGCCCATCCAGTCGATCAGGCGCAGCACCTGGGGCCAGCGCTGGCCGGGGGCTGCGCCACGCAGGGTGGCGCGCACGCCCCAGGCCAGGGTGTCGTCGCTCCAGCCGGGGTTGGTGCGGCCTTCGGCGCCGCGCAGCAGGCCGAGGGCACGCTGGTAATGGGCGGCCGCGTCGGTCGACAGCTTGAACGCCGCTTGCCGGCCGATGTAGGCCCAGGCCCAGGCGGCCTGGTTAGGCCCCAGGTTGACGCCCTGATCGTCCATGAAGCCGATGGCCGCGTCGGCATCGGTCTGAGCCAGCCGCATCACGGCGAGCACGCGCAGCTCATGCGCAGGGCGGGTCGGTGAGGCGCTGCGCCGCAGGAAGCGTGCGGGGTTGTCCAAGGCATCGGCGGCCTCGCGGGCAATGCCATTGCCCAGCAAACCCAAGGCGGCTTTGGCCGCACCGGGGCGCTGCAGTTCCAGCGACAGGCGGGCCTTGCGGTAGACGTCGTCGGCGCTGAAGCGCTTGGCATCGACCAGGGCAGTGGCCAGCAGGTTGCAGCCGTCGTCCACCTCGCGCTGGGCAAACCACAGCGGGCGGGCGGCGTCGGCCACGTCCTTGCCGGCCAGGTGCTCGGTGAAAAGCCACCAGCAGCTCACCTCACGGTCGTCGTTCATGCGAAATCGTGGGTAGTCGCGCGCCAGCGCCAACCAATCGCGGCGGCGGCCCAGTTCGAGCAGCCAATCGTTGCGCAGGCGGTCTTCGACATAACTGCCGGGCCAGCGGGCATAGAAGGCTTCCACCTCGTCGGCCTGCACTTCGGTCAGGCGACTGCCCAGGTCCCAGTACTCGACCCAGGGGGTGAGCGGGTGGGCGCCGGCCTGCAGGGCCGCCTTCGCCGCGGCCAAGCGGTTGCGGTCGCGCTTGCGGGCCGCTTCGCGTGCCTCGACCACGGTGGTATCGAGCCTGCTGTCGGATCGGGCAGGCATTTGCGCTGCCGCGTGGCCCACCCAGGCGGCAAGGCCGAGGGCGAGGCCGCATGCCAGCAAGGCACTGCGAAAGGGCGGGATCGGGCCGGTCATCAAGGGGGGTGGGCGCCGGGCGGCGCCGCTGGAGTGGTGCGCCCCACGGCAGGCTGGCGGGGCGATCGACTCACTGTAACGCAGGCCCCCCGCTGCGCAGCGGCCGAACTGGCCTCAGCGGCCAGTTCTATAGGGCTCTTCAAAGGCCAGGAAATCCGCTTCGGCCAGTGCATCGGCCACCCAGGCGGCCACCCCGGGGCTGACCCAAACGCGCTGCAGGTAGGCGCTGATGTCCGCCGGCACCGGCAGGGCATAGGTGCGCAGGCGCGCCACCACCGGGGCAAAGTACGCGTCTGCAATGCCGAAGCCGCCAAACAGGAATGGCCCGCCGCTGGCCGCCAGCGCGCCTTGCCACATGGCCAGGATGCGGGCCAGATCGGCGGCCACGGCCGGGCGCTCGGCCAGCACCTGCGCACCGATGGCGGGCAAATGCGCCTCGATGTTCATCGGGCAGGCGCTGCGCAGCGCGCCAAAGCCCGAATGCATTTCGGCGCACAGGCTGCGCGCACGGGCACGGGCGGCCTGGTCGCGTGGCCACAGGGCCTGCTCAGGGAAATGCTCGGCGGCGTATTCGGCCACGTATTCGGCAATGGCCAGGGTGTCCCACACCGCCAGGTCGCCGTGCAGCAGCACCGGCACCTTGCCCACCGGGCTGAGTTGCTCCACCGTGGTCTTGAAGGCCGAGCCGGCATCGAAGCTGTCAAAGCGCACCATTGCCTCGGTGAAGGGGATGTTGAAGTGGCGCAGCAGCACCCAGGGCCGCATCGACCAGGACGAGTAGTTCTTGTTGCCGATGGCGAGCTTGAGCATGGAGTTCTCCTGGAATCAGGCCTCGGATGCTAGAGGAGCCTGCGGCCGCCGGGGGTGAAAGCGGGGCATCACTGTGATGCGGGCGGCGCATCGCCAATGGCCGTCCGTGTGATGGCGGCCTCGCCCCGCACCCAGGCGATGAAATCGCGCAGCTCGGGCCGCAGGCGTGCGCCGGGCAGCGGGATCAGCCAATACGAAGAAGGCGCCGGCAGCCGGCCGGCGATGCCGAAGGGCTCGACCAATTCACCGCGCGCGAGTTGGTCATGCACCAGGGCCATGCGCGCCAGGGCCACCCCCTGGCCGGCCAGCGCCGCCTGCACCTGCTGGTGGGTGTAGTTGAGGTAGACCCAGCGCCGGGGCGCCAGGCCGGCGTGGCCTTGCAGCGCCAGCCAGCGCAGCCAGCTGAGGTTGGCGGCGCTGGGGTGGTGGTCGTCTTCTTCGAGCAGCGCATGGCCGGCCAGATCGGCCGGGCCGCGCAGCGGCGGTACCTGGCCAGTGGCCGCCTGCTGCACCAGCCAGGGGCTGACGGCGGGGGTCAGCACCTCGCCGAACATGGGCTCGGCGTCGGGCGGCACGGCGCTGGCCGCGTCGTAGCGCAGCGCCACGTCCACCTCGGGGTCGTCCATGTCCACCCGAACGTCGGTGGCCGAGATGCGGATGTCGATGTCGGGGTGAAGTTGCTGAAAACCCGCCAGACGGGGCAGCAGCCACAGCGTGGCAAAGCTGGCGAAGGTGGACAGGCTCACCGCGCGTCGCCCCTGCGCCACGCGAATCTGGCGCACGCTGCGGTCGATGCTGTCCAGCGCCGGCACCACCGCCTGGCGCAGCATCGCGCCGGCAGCGGTCAGCTCCACCTTGCGCGTGCCCCGGTTGAACAACTGGGCACCGGTTTCACCCTCCAGCGACTTGATCTGCCGGCTGATGGCCGACTGCGTGAGGTGCAGCTCGTCGGCGGCGGCGCTGAAGGACAGGCGCCGCGCCACCGCCTCGAACGCGCGCAGGCCATCCAGCGACAAGGGGCGGCGGTTGGGGCTATTCATGTCTTGCAAGCATGGATGGAGGGTGCGAAAGGCATTGGATCATGGCGCAGCGTCTGTCGACAATGCCTGAACACATTCAAGGCAGCTGCCGGCTGGCAGCGGCTCATCCCGAAAGGACAGGTCATGACAATGGTTCATCAATTCAGCGCGCTGCAAACCTTGTCGGCCACGCCGCGCCGCCTGCACCTGCGCGGGGTGCTGCAACTGCAGGCCCGCCAGGCCGGTTGGCTTTGGGTGGATGGCGGACAGGTGTGGATCACCCGCGACGGTGGTGGCGCCGACCATGTGCTGACAGCGGGTGAGCGCTTGTTCGTCGCCCGCGGCGAGCGGGTGCTCGGCGAGCCCTGGCGTACAGGCGAAAACGCCTGCCTGCGCTGGGCCGTGGCCGCGCCGGCGCTTGCGCCGCGGGCAGTTCAGGCCGCCGGCTTGCGCCGGGGTGCGCGCGACGCTGTCTTGCGCGCTGCGGCCGCCGGTTTGCGGGCCTTGGCCGGCCGCTTGGCATTGGCCGCGCGCAAGGCCGAGGCCAGCGCCAGGCGGGCCCAGGGCGCCATCAGTGCTGGCGATTCCATCGCATCGGCCGGTGCATTCCACCAGAAGGCCAGCACCACCTGAGCGCCGCTCTTCTTGGTGTAGACGAAGGGCTGGCAGCCGGCCGCCTCGAAGGCCAGTCGGGCCTGCGCATCGGCCTTCAGATAGAGGGTGTCTGCGGCCAGAATGCCGACGAACAGATCATCAATGTAGAAGCCGTGACCTCCGAACATGCGGCGCGCACGGGCATGGCCCAGCGGCCAGAGCAGTTCCAGGCAGTGTGCGACCCAGGCATTGACGACGGCCATTGCGGGCAGTGTAGACAGCGGCGGGCGGCAGAAATGCACTGCCAGCAATGCGCCGGCGGCCGGCGTGCTGGCCGACAATCGCCCGCATGAGCTCCACCTACCGCTACAGCTTCGAACCCTCGCGCGACAAAAAAGTGCTGCGGCGCCAGTTGCAGGCCGAGCGGCAGGCCATGGTCGACCGGCATCAGCGCTCGGTGCACCTGCAGGAGGTGCTGCGGGTGTTCTTGCTGACGCGCAGTGAAAGCTCGATCGGCGCCTACTGGCCGATCAAGGGTGAATTCGACGCGCTGCCCGCGCTGTTCCGCTGGACCGAGGGCGAAGACTTCCGCAACATCGGCCTGCCGGTGATCGACCGCAATACCAAGCAGTTGCGATTTCACGTGTGGTACCCGGGCTGCCCGATGGAAGAAGACGCCTACGGCATCCCCAAGCCCAAGGACACGCAGCAGTTCGAGCCCGAAATGCTGTTGGTGCCCTGCGTGGGCTTCGGCCCGGGCGGCAACCGGCTGGGTTACGGCGGCGGGTTTTACGACCGCACGCTGGGCATGCTGCGGCCCCGGCCCTTCACCGTCGGTGTGGGCTTCGCGCACGGTTTCATCCCCTGGCTGGAGCCCGAGGCCCACGACGTGCCGCTGGACGCCATCCTCACCGAAGACGGCATCGTCTGGCCGGAATAGCTCCCTGGGGGTGCGATCAGATGCGGCGGCGCAAAACGGCCGCAACGACGGTTGGCGATGCGCACCGGCGTGCCGGCCCCTTCGACATACCGGGACCGGTGGGCGAGCGCTGCGGCGGCGTGTTCGACCAGATCGACGACGTGATGCCGTCGGACCAGCGCAAGGCCTGAATCAGGCCGCCTGCACGAGGTGCTCGGCCCCGCGCTCGGCCAGGGCGGCGATGGTGCGTGAAGGGTTCAGCCCGATGGCGCGAGGCAGTATGGCCCCGTCCATCACGTACAGGCCGGGGTAGTTGAAGACCTGGCCGTGGCCATCGACCACGCCCTCGGCTTGCGTCTGGCCCATGTTGCAGCCGCCCAGCGGGTGCGGGGTGATGAGGTTCTTCAGCACCGTCCAGGTGGGCGGCACCAGGGGTGTGCCACCGGTGGCCGCCGACAGCGCCTTGTGGGCGTCGATCATGGCTTCGACAGTGGCTTCGCTGGGGCGGTAGTCCCAGTTCATCTTGAGGGTGCGGCGCCAGGGCATGTACCAGAGCCGGCCCAGGTAGAGCTCGCCATTGGCGGCATCGACCGCCTGGCCGAACCACGGCATCATGTTGTCGAGCGGGTCTTGCACGTCGGCATGCTCGGCCAGGTCTTGCCACAGCTGGCGCAGCTTGCCCCCTTGCAGGCCCTTGATGCGCTGGCGCACGAACTCGGCAGCCAGGTTGGGCACGCCACCGTCTTCGATGAACAGCGGCTGGCCCTTGAAATGGCCGTCCAGCAGATCGATGGCGCTGCTGATGGTGGGCCCGTGCGACGGCGACACCTTGCGGCTGCCATAAAACGCGGGCGTGACGAAATCGCCGTTGAAGGCCCAGCCCTTGCCCAGGCGCTGCGACAACCGCGGCAAGGTGCCGTACTGGTCGCGGCTGCGCAGCAGCAGCTCGGTACTGCCGATGGAGCCGGCGGCCACGATCACCCGCTGGGCCGTGAGGCTGCCGGGCCGGCGCTGGCCGCCAGCCACGTCGTCGAAGTGCACGCGGTAGCCGCCGTGCCCATCGCCCGCCCCCAGCGGCTCGATGCGCAGGGCCAGGTGCAGCGGTCGGATCTGGGCATGGTGCCTCTCGGCCACCGCCAGGTAGTTGAGATCCAGCGTGTTCTTGGCCTTCACCTGGCAACCGATGTCGCAGTTGCCGCAGTGCACGCAGGTGCCCTGCACGACACCGTGCTGGTTGGGCTTGTAGATGGTGTGGCTGTCGTCGCGCGCGGGCGGCCGCTCGGGGCTGAACAGCGGGTCGAAGTTGACGGCCAGCGGCACCTTGTGGAAGCGCTCGCCCCAGCCCAGCTTCTCGGCGCCTTCCTTCATCAGCCAATAGCGCGCGGGCAGCTGGTTGTCGGGGATGGGCTGCACGTCCATCATCTTGGCCACACGCTCGTAATACGGCTTGAGCGTGGCGTGGGTGATGCCGGCGGGCCAGCGGTGGTCAAACACCTCGGGCTTGGCCTCGACCGACACATTGGCGTAGATCAGCGACCCCCCGCCCACACCCGCACCGGCGGCCACCCACATGTCGGAGAAGGTGCGCAGATCGGCCCAGCCATTGAAGTGTTGGGGTTGGTCCTGGTTCCAGAGCCAGGGGTCGTCGGCGTTGCGCGGGTAGGTCTCGGGCGACCAGCGTCGGCCGCGTTCGAGCACCAGCACTTTCAGGCCGGCCTCGGCCAGGCGGCAGGCCGCCACGGCCCCGCCAAAACCGCTGCCGATGACGATCACATCGTGGTCGAAGGTGGCCATGCCGTGCCTTGCTGAATTGGGGTGGTGGGGCGGTGCGGGATCAGGCGCCGGGCTGCCGCTGGATGTAGGTGCGCACCAGCTCGCTGCCGAAAAAGCGCAGGAACTTGGCCTTGGCGGTGAGCGATTCCCAGGGGCTGTCGCTGTCGGTGGCCTCCAGCGTGCCCAGCAGCTTGCTCAGATCGACCACGCCCAGCGACAGGATGCCCGCGCCCAGCACGTCACCGGTGGCGTCGCTGCCCTGGTGCAGGGTGGTGTAGAGCGTGGTGGTTTCATCCCACAGACGCAAGGGGCTGCCGAGCTGCACATGCTTCTTGCCGGCCAGGTAGCGTGGTTGGCCCTGGTGGCTGAACGCCAGCTCATAGACCATGTAGGTCAGGGCCGGGTCGCCACTGGGGCTGAACAGGCCGAACACGCCCCGGTCGGCCACCAGGCCCTGGCCCAGCGGGGCGAAATCGATGGTGCCCGTCAAGCTGGCCCGGTGCTGCGGGTCGGCCACGAAAGTGTCGATGTCATGGATGTGCACCACCGCATGCATGGCCAGCGGCGTGCCCGATTGCGCGCCCACGGCCGGGTCGGTGGCGCGCAGGGCGAAGCCGCCGCTCATGGTCTCCCGGAAGGTGATGCCAGTCAGGTCGTCGTTCAGCGAGGTGGTCATGGTGGGTTCGTCCGTTGTGCCGTGGAAACGCTCAGGCCAGTGCGGCCAGCATCACCGGAAAGGTGTCGCGCGCCGCGTTCTGGCCGAGAAAGACATCGAGGTGGCCATAGTCGTCGAAGCGGTGAAATTGGTGCCGACCCGGCTGGTGCTGGTCGAACCAGTCAAAACTGGCGCGCTGGCCCTGCCAGCGGAAGCAGTCATTCAACTGGCCGGCCACGAAAGTGAACCGGGCCTGGGTCTTGGGTGGCGCGGCGGTGTAGTCGGCCGGCAGCTCGGGCAGCGCCTCGGCGCGCACCAGGTGGCCGGCGCGGATGCATTTGGCCATCTGCCGGAAGAAGCTCATCGGCACGGCGGCAAATTCGTCGCTCAGCCAGCGGTGGGTGGCGTCGCTGAGGTTCTCGTGCCGCCACAGCACCGGAAAACCCGTGCCGTAGGTGAAGCTGCTGAAGCGGCACACACCGCTGTCGCATTCACGGTGGGTGAGCTTGACCAGGCCGGTGAGCAGGCGCGCCGGCAGGCCGCTGGCGCCTTCACCACGGCCCTCGGCCCACTGCGGGTTGAGGTGGTCGGTGAGCAGGCCCACCAGGGGCACGGCCAGCGTGCTCTTCAGGCGCGAGGCGGTGCACACCTGGGTGTGCAGCGAGACGGCGTTGCTGACGATGGTGTCCACCTGCGGCAGCAGCCCGGCCACCGCCGACATGGTGAAGCTGGTGGAGCCCTGGCAGTGGATGACGGCCTTGAGCGAGGCCGCACCGGTGTGGGCCAGCACGGCCTGCACGGCGGCGGGGTGGTCGTGGCGCGCGGCCTGGTCCAGCGTCCAGTCGCACAGCGGCAGGTCGATGCTGGCGCGCCAGTTTTCCAGCCACACGTCGTGGCCGGCGTCGAGCAGGGCGTCCACAAAGTGCGTGGGCACCGGCGGGCGAAAGATGTTGGCCCGCACGCCCGCGCCATGCACCAGCAGCACCGGCCCGCGGCTGGGCGTGCGTGACCCCTGCACGTGAACGAGGTTGAGTGCGCGCCCATCCCCTGCCGTGAACGGCACGATCCGCTCGCCTGCCATGGTGTCCCTGTCTGTTTGGCTGCACACATTGTCATGAAATCAAGGTCGCTTGCCAGTCGGGTGCGCCCGCGTGTCCCCAGGTCGATGGGTGAACGGCCGACGCTGCAGTGCCGGTGCGGTGCTGTTGCGGGGAAGGGGTTGATTGACGTTTACGTAAACGTCAATTGATAATGTTGAGCGCACCGCTCGCGGGTGCCGGCGCGGGCTTGCCGTAAGCTGGCGCCCGCGGTTGCTTCACTGATCAGAACCTTCAACGGAGACTGCATGGCCCAGCTGCAGAGCAAGCTCAATCCCCGGTCCGCCGCCTTTCGCGACAACGCGGCGGCCATGCGCGCGCTGGTGGACGACCTCAACGCCAAGCTCGCCAAGATCGCCGAGGGCGGTGGGCCCGCCGCCCGCGCCAAGCACCTGTCGCGCGGCAAGCTGCTGCCGCGTGAGCGGGTAGAGCGCCTGCTCGACCCCGACACGCCCTTCCTCGAAATTGCCCCGCTGGCGGCCATGGGCCTGTACCCCGAGCGCGATGGCAGCGACGCGGCGCCCTGCGCCGGCATGATTGCCGGCATCGGCCGGGTGGCCGGTATCGAGTGCTTGATCATCTGCAACGACGCCACCGTCAAGGGCGGCACCTACTACCCGCTGACGGTAAAAAAGCACCTGCGTGCACAAGAGATTGCTGCGCAGAACCACCTGCCGTGTGTCTACCTGGTCGACAGCGGTGGCGCCAACCTGCCCAACCAGGACGATGTATTCCCCGATCGCGACCACTTCGGCCGCATCTTCTTCAACCAGGCCAACATGAGCGGCCAGGGCATTCCGCAGATCGCCGTGGTCATGGGCAGTTGCACCGCTGGCGGCGCCTATGTGCCGGCCATGAGCGACGAGACCATCATCGTCAAGAACCAGGGCACCATCTTCCTGGGCGGCCCGCCGCTGGTCAAAGCCGCCACTGGCGAGGTGGTCAGCGCCGAAGACCTGGGTGGCGGTGATGTACACACCCGCCTGTCGGGCGTGGCCGACCACCTGGCCGAGAACGACCTGCACGCGCTGGCCCTGGCACGCCAGTCGGTGGGCCGCCTCAACCGCATCAAGCCGCAGCCACTGGCCTTGCTGGCACCCAAACCGCCCAAGTTCGCGCCTGAAGAGTTGCACGGCGTCATCCCCACCGACACCCGCAAGCCCTTCGATGTGCGCGAGGTCATCGCCCGCGTGGTCGACGACAGCGCCTTCGATGAATTCAAGGCCCGCTACGGCAGCACCCTGGTCTGCGGCTTTGCCCACATCGAGGGCATGCCGGTGGGCATCGTGGCCAACAACGGCATCCTGTTTGCCGAGAGCGCCAACAAGGGTGCGCACTTCATCGAGCTGTGCTGCCAGCGCAAGATCCCGCTGGTCTTCCTGCAGAACATCACTGGTTTCATGGTCGGCCGCAAGTACGAAAACGAGGGCATCGCCCGTGCCGGCGCCAAGATGGTGACGGCGGTGGCCTGTGCCGCGGTGCCCAAGTTCACCGTCATCATCGGCGGCAGCTTCGGCGCCGGCAACTACGGCATGTGCGGCCGCGCCTACAGCCCGCGCTTCCTGTGGATGTGGCCCAACGCGCGCATCAGCGTGATGGGCGGCGAGCAGGCTGCCAGCGTGCTGGCCACCGTCAAGCGCGA
>JANOAQ010000170.1:0-15409 GCA_031411195.1 Burkholderiaceae bacterium
ATCCTGTTCTCCGACATCCTCACCGTGCCCGACGCCATGGGCCTGGGCCTGAGCTTCGGCGCTGGTGAAGGCCCGAAATTCGCCCACCCGCTGCGCAGCGAGGCCGACGTGGCCAAGCTGGCCGTGCCCGACCTGGACAAGCTGCGCTATGTGTTCGACGCGGTCGCGTCGATCCGCCAGGCCCTGGTGACGACCGACGCCCAAGGCCAGCGGGTCAGCCGCGTGCCGCTGATCGGCTTTTCCGGCAGCCCCTGGACCCTGGCCTGCTACATGGTGGAAGGCGGTGGCTCGGACGACTACCGCCTGGTCAAGACCATGCTGTATTCGCGGCCCGATCTGATGCACCGCATCCTGGCCATCAATGCCGACGCGGTGGCCGCGTACCTCAACGCCCAGATCGAGGCCGGCGCCCAGGCGGTGATGGTGTTTGACTCCTGGGGCGGCGTGCTGGAGCACCGCGCCTTCCAGCAGTTCAGCCTGGCCTACACCCAGCGTGTGCTGAACCAGCTCAAGCGTGAACACCAGGGCCAGACCATCCCGGCCATCGTGTTCACGAAGGGCGGCGGCCAGTGGCTGGAGCAGATTGCCGCCACCGGCGCCGACGTGGTGGGCCTGGACTGGACCTGCGACCTGGGCCTGGCCCGGCGCCGGCTGGACGACAGCGTGGCGCTGCAGGGCAACTTCGACCCGATGGCGCTGTTTGCCACGCCTGAGGCGGTGGCCACCGAGGCGCGGGCCGTGCTCGACAGCTTTGGCCACCCGCAACGTGCCGATGGGCGGTGGGGCGGGCACATCTTCAACCTGGGCCATGGCATCAACCAGCACACGCCACTCGAGCATGTGCAGGCCCTGGTGGAGACGGTGCACAGCCATTCGCGCCTGATCCGCCAAACGGGCGCCCAGCGCTGACCCCTCGCAAGCCCTAGGGGGGTGAGTGGGCGCTCAGGGCTTGACTTATCCCCAAAAAGTGGCGTGCGACAAATTGCCGACCAAAAATGTGCGGCGCAACATAGAGATTGCTGAAAATTCGTGCTAAGTGCTTGATGTAGAACGCCTTTCCTGGGCTGCCGAAAACTTGAGCAATCCAAGCGGAAGCCCGGCGGATCAAGCACTTAGCGCGGCCTTTTGCAGCTTCTCCACAAAGTTATCCACAGCAAACGGGGATAGGTGAAAAAGTCGTTTTCAATCATGAACTTAACGTGGTTTGTTGATGTGAAGACGAAAAAACACCCGCAACTACGGCGTGCGTCCGCATGAGTGCCGGCACCGTGGCGGTGGCGGTGGATGCACCGCAGCACAGTGGCCTGGCCGGCGCACTCGACTACCTGAGCGACATGCCCCTGCCGCCCGGCACGCTGGTACAGGTGCCCTTGGGCAAGCGCGTGTTGCTGGGCATCGTGTGGCACGCGCCAGTGCCGGCCGAGGGTGACGTGCCAGCGCATGTCCTGCGGCCCGTGGGTGCCGTGTTCGATGGCCTGCCGCCGATGGCGCCCGCCTGGCTGGCCTTGGTCGACTTCGCTGCCAGCTACTACCAGCGCAGCGTGGGCGAGCTGGCGCTGGCTGTGCTGCCGCCCGAGCTGCGCAAGCTCGACGCCCCCGGCCTGGCCAAACGGCTGGCCCGCCTGCTCAAGCGCCTGGACAAGCCCGTGGGCGAACCTGCCGCGCCATCGCCCAGGCCGGTGCTCGGCGACGAGCAGGTGGCCGCCCTGGCCGCCTTCGAGGCCGCCCGTGCCATGCCGCGCCCGCAACCCCTGCTGCTGCATGGCGTCACCGGCAGCGGCAAGACCGAGGTGTATCTGCACGCCACCGCCCAGGTGCTGGCTGCCGGCCGCCAGGCCCTGGTGCTGGTGCCCGAGATCAACCTGACGCCCCAACTCGAGGCGCGCTTTGCCGAGCGCTTTCCCGCCCACCGGCTGGTGGCCCTGCACAGTGGCCTCACACCCGTGCAGCGCCTGCGCAACTGGCTGACGGCCCACCTGGGCCGGGCCGACATCGTGCTGGGCACGCGCATGGGCGTGTTTGCACCATTGCCGCGCCTGGGGCTGATCGTGGTGGACGAAGAGCACGACCCGTCCTACAAGCAGCAAGAGGGTGCGCGCTACTCGGCGCGTGATCTGGCGGTCTACCGCGCCCACCTGGAGCGGGTGCCCGTCATCCTGGGCTCGGCCACACCCTCGCTCGAAACCTGGCAGCACGCCCAGCCCGGCCCCCGCCAGCGCTACCAGCGCCTGGCACTGGATACCCGCGTAGGCGGCGGTGCGCTGCCCCGGGTGCGCCTTTTCGACATGGGCGTACTGCCGCGGGTGCAGGGCCAATCGCCCGTGCTGGCGCCGATGGTGCTGGACAGCCTGCGCGATCGCCTGGCGCGCGGCGAGCAGAGCCTGGTCTTTCTCAACCGCCGTGGTTATGCGCCGGTGCTGCACTGCGCCGATTGCGGCTGGAAAAGCGGCTGCCCGCACTGCAGCGCCTGGCGCGTCTTCCACAAGGCCGAGCGCACGCTGCGCTGCCACCACTGCGGCTTCACCGAGCGGGTGCCGCGCGCCTGCCCCGATTGCGGCAACCTCGACATCGCGCCCATGGGCCGCGGCACTGAAAAGCTGGAAGAGCAACTGGCCGAGCTGCTGCCCGGCGCCCGCATTGCCCGGCTGGATGCCGATACCGCACGCGGCAAGGGCCAGCTCGAATCGCGCCTGGCCGAGGTGCACGCCGGTGATGTGGACGTGCTGGTCGGCACGCAGATGGTGACCAAGGGCCACGACTTTCGCCGCATCACCCTGGTGGTGGCGGTCAACCCCGACAGCGCCTTGTTTGCCAGTGACTTTCGCGCGCCCGAGCGCCTGTTTGCCCTGCTGATGCAGGCGGCGGGCCGGGCCGGACGGGTGGCGGCCGATGCCGGCCGCAGCGAGATGTGGGTGCAGACCTGGCACCCCCGGCACCCGCTCTACCAGGCGCTGAAGACACATGACTTCGCCGCCTTCGCCGGCAGTCAGCTGGCCGAGCGCCAAGCCGCCGGCCTGCCGCCCTACAGCCACCTGGCCCTGCTGCGCGCCGAAGCGCGCGATGCCGACGTGGCCCTGGGCTGGCTGAAGGCCGCCGCCGAGCTGGCCGCCGGCCTGCCGGGCGCCGAGGGCGTGACGCTCTACCCGCCGGTGCCGCCTTCGGTCAGCAAGGTGGCCGGCATCGAGCGCCTGCAGATGTTGGTGGAAGCGCCGTCACGCGCCCACCTGCAGCGCATGCTGGCCGACTGGCTGCCGGCGCTGCAGGGCCTGCGCGCCCACCACAAGGGGTTGGCGCGTTGGGCCATCGATGTGGACCCGCTGAGCATCTAGCGACGCGGCACCCGCCGGCTGCACCCCGAACAACCACACGGCAGCGCTGAAGCTGGCGACGGCCAGCACCGTGCTGGCCAGGATGATGCGGGCCACGCGCCCGCTGTCGGCGCCGTAGCGCTCGGTCAGCAGCGACACATTGCTGGCGCTGGGCAGGGCGGCGGCCAGGGTCAGCACCATCAGCTGAAAGTCGCTCAATGGCAGGCCACCGCGCTGCGCGCCCAGGCCCACGCCCAGCACCAAAACCGGGTGCACGACCAGCTTGATCAGCGCCACCGGCAAATAGTCGCGCAGCGGCGTGCGGTTGTGCGCATGCTGGCTGGCGCGCCACAGCACCGCGCCGATGGTGAACAGCGCCACCGGCGTGGCGCTGTCGGCCAGCAGGCGCACGACGGTGTCTACCGGGGCGGGCAGGCGCTCTTGGGTGACGGACAGCAGTGCGCCCAGGGCGATGGCCCAGGGCAGAGGGTTGCTCAGCGCGCCGCGTATGGCCCGCAGTGCGGCGTTGCCAGCGCCGCTGCGCCCACGCGCGCCACCCTGCCATTGCGAGATGGCGATGCACAGCGAACTGGTGAAGAACAAGTCGGCCAGCACCGAGCAGATCACCGGCCCGGCAGCGGCCGGCCCCATCAGCGCTACCAGCAGCGGCACGCCCATGAAGCCGGTGTTGGGAAAGGCGGCCACCAGGGCGCCGAAGGCCGCGTCCTTCAGGCCCACACGCGGGTTGAGCGAGACGGCGATGGTCAGCACCACCACCATCAACGCGCACAGCACGTAGACCGCCAGCACTGCGGGGTTGAGCAACTGCAGCACCGGCGTGTTCATGCCGAAGCGCAGCAACAGGCAAGGCAACGCAAAGTACAGCACATAGGCGTTGAGCCCCGGCACGGCAGCCTCGGGCAGCAGGCCGCGCCAGGCCGCCAGCCAGCCGGCCAGAACCAGGGCAAAGAAGGGCAGCGTGACGGCGAGGATGGCCTGCATGTGGGCGAGCAGTATCCCAGCCAGGGCAGGGGCGATGCTGCAGGGCGGCGCTGCGCGGCTGCAGTGCAGGTGCGCTAAATCAGCCGCGCTGCGGCCCAGGTCGGCCCGCTTCCACCACGAAGCGGGCGTCCACCGCCACGGCGCTGGCCGGATCGGCGGCCTCGGCCACGGCCATCAGCTCGGCGGAAAGCTGCTTGTCATCCAGCGTCAGCATCACGTAGCCGCGCCGGTCGCCCCGGCCGTGGTGCAAGTGGGGGTTGTTGGCCAGGGCCGCCTGGGTGCGGGTGGCATCGGGGCCGAGGCTGCTGATGGACGTGCCGCAGACCTCGCTGGCCAGCACCGGCGCGCGCAAGTCGTCGAAGTCGGCGCGAAGGTCGGCCACGAAATGCGCGTGCACGTCGCCGCCCAGGGCCACCACATTGCGCAGGCGGCGCTCGGCCACGCCCTGCAGCAGGCGGGTGCGGGCGGCGGGGTAGCCGTCCCAGCCATCGGTCCAATAGCGGCCCGTGCGGCCGCTGGTGGGCAAGGGCTGGCCCGCCTCAGGCGCCACAACGGGGCCATGCGACAGCCGCGCCATCAGCGTCTGCTGGGCCAGCAGGTTCCAGTGGCGCTGCAGGTCCCAGCCGTCGGCCAGCCAGCGCTCTTGCGCGGCGCCCAGCAGGCTGCGTGTTGGGTTGAACAGCTCGGCGCATTCGGCCGCGTTCACCACGCTGGAGCCGCCCACCCGCCCGGCCGGCAGGCAAGCCTGGTGGTCGCGAAACTGGCGCGCGTCCAGCGCGTGTATGCGCGCCAGCCGGCCCCAGTCCAGCCGGTGGTGGATGCGTGCATCGGGGCCTACCGGGCGCATGGCCTTGGCCACGGGCATGTGCTCCCACCAGGCCTGGTACCCGGCGGCTCGCAGGGCCAGCAACTCGGCCCCGGCCAGGCGCTGGCCGCGGTCGTTGGCGTAGTCGTTTTCCACCTCGTGGTCGTCCCACACCACCAGCCAGGGCGCGCTGGCATGCGCGGCCTGCAGCGCCGGGTCGCTCTTGTAGAGTGCGTAGCGGTCGCGGAACTGGGCCAGGGTGCGCACCAGCGGCTGGTCGTGCGGGCGCACGGCGTTCTTGGCGGCGACGGTTTCGTAGATGTAGTCGCCGACAAAGATCACTAGGTCGGCCTCGCGCGTGGCCGCATGGCGCCAGGCAGCCCAGTGGCCGGTATCCCAGCGTTGGCAGCTGGCCAGCACCGCGCGCAAGGTGGCGGATGCATCGGGCGCGGGTGCGGTGCGGGTGCGGCCCACAGTGCTGTGCTGGCCCAGGGCGCTGAAGCGGTAGAAGTAAGCACGCCCCGGCGCCAGGCCGGCGGGTTCGGCGTGCACGCTGTGGGCGTCGGCGGCCACGGCCCGCTCGGTGCCACGCGCAGCCACTTGCGTGCAGGCCTCGTCGTGGGCCAGCACCCAGTCGACCGGCACCTCCGCCGGCAGGGCGGGGCCGGTCAGGCGCGTCCACAACACCAAGTTGGTGGGCTGGGGTTGGCCCGAGGCGACGCCCAGCGCAAAGCGCAGCTCGTCGGCGGCCAGGGCATGGCGCACGAAGGCGGGTGCGGCCAGGCCGGTGGCGCCCAGGGCAAGCAGGTGGCGGCGGTGCAGGGGCATGGCATTGATCCGGGCGGTGGTCTGGGTGGCGGTCTGGACAGTGGTTGCGACGGTGGCCGCGGCGGTGGTCGCGGCGGTGGCCCGGACGGTGTCCGGACCCTGGTCACTGCGCAGTGTGCACCGGGCCGCCCGCTATCATCCGCCGCCCTCTCCCCCTGTGCCATGGCCGACGCCCCTGCCTCCCTGAACCCCGCGCAATTGCAGGCGGTGCACCACCTGAGCGGCCCCTGCCTGGTACTGGCCGGCGCCGGCTCGGGCAAGACGCGGGTGATCACGCACAAGATCGCCCGCCTGCTGCAGGCTGGCCTGGCGCCCAAGGAGATCGCGGCCATCACCTTCACCAACAAGGCGTCGCAGGAAATGCGCGAGCGCACCAAGGGCCTGGTGGGCGCCAAGGCGGCCAAGGACCTGGTGGTCAGCACCTTCCACAGCCTGGGGGTGCGCATCCTGCGCGAAGACGGCGAAGCGGTGGGCCTGAAACCCAAGTTCAGCATCCTCGACAGCGACGACGTGATGGGCGTGCTGCGCGAGGCTGGCGGCGCCACCGACAACAAGCAGGCACGCATCTGGCAATGGGCCATCAGCCTGTGGAAGAACCAGGGCCTGGACAGCGCCGGCGCCGCCAACGTGGCCAAGGACGCCGACGAGCAGGTGGCCGTGCGGGTGATGGCGCTGTACGAAGAGCGCCTGGCGGCCTACCAGGCAGTGGACTTCGACGACCTGATCAGCCTGCCGCTGAAGCTGCTGCAGCGCCATCCCGAGGCGCGCGCGCGCTGGCAGGCCCGATTCGGCCATGTGCTGGTGGACGAGTACCAGGACACCAATGCCGTGCAGTACGAGTTGCTCAAGTTGCTGGTCAGCGGCGACGACCCGCGCCGGCGAGGCCTCTTCACTGCGGTGGGCGACGACGACCAAAGCATCTACGGCTGGCGTGGCGCCACTATCGACAACCTGCGCCGACTGCCGCAGGACTGGCCCGACCTGAAGGTGATTCCGCTGGAGCAGAACTACCGCTCCACCGGCCACATCCTGCGCGCGGCCAACAACGTGATCGCCGGCAACCCCAAGCTGTTTGAAAAGAAGCTGTGGAGCGACCTGGGCGACGGCGACCCGGTGCGCCTGCTCGAATGCGATGGCGAAGAGCACGAGGCCGAGCGCGCGGTGGCCTTCATCCAGGGCCTGCGCGCCCAGGGCGGCGCGATTGCCGACGTGCGCGCCAGCGGGCAGATCCACTTCAGCGATTTCGCCATCCTGTACCGTGCCAACCACCAGGCACGGGTGTTCGAGCAGAAGCTGCGTGCGGCGCAGATCCCCTACAAGGTGTCGGGCGGGCAGAGCTTCTTCGACCGCGCCGAGATCAAGGACCTGTGCGCCTGGCTGAGGCTGCTGGTCAATCAGGATGACGACCCCGCCTTCCTGCGCGCCATCACCACGCCCAAGCGCGGCATCGGCCACACCACCCTGGGCAAGTTGGGTGAATTTGCCGGCAAGTGGAAGCACAGCCTGTTCGACGCGTTGTTTGCGCCCAGCCTGACGGCACAGATGGGCGCCAAGGCGGTGGGCTCGCTGCATGAGTTTGGCCGCTACGTGAGCGACCTGCAGTTCCGCGCGGACCGCACCACCGGCGCCGAAGACGCCAAGGCGCTGCTGCTGGAGTGGCTCAAGACCATCGGCTACGAGCAGCACCTCTACGACGGTGAAGACAGCGAGAAGCTGGCCGCCAGCCGCTGGAGCAATGTGCTCGACTTCGTGGACTGGGTCAGCCGCCGCTGCGGCGGCGAGCTGAGGCAGGACGGCGGCATTGTTGAAGGCGAAAAACAGACGGTGCTGCAGGTGGCCCAGACCATCAGCGTCATCATCAGCCTGGCCGAGCGCGGCGACGATGCCGACGTGGTGACGCTGTCCACCCTGCACGCCAGCAAGGGCCTGGAATGGCCGCATGTGTGGCTGGCCGGCATCAACGAAGGGCTGCTGCCCTTCAAGGCCGATGCCGAGGACATGACGCCCCAGCGCCTGGAAGAAGAACGCCGCCTGATGTACGTGGGCATCACCCGCGCCCGCACCACGCTGGCGGTGAGCACCCTGCGCCGGCGCAAGAAGGGCCGCGAGACGGTGCAGGGCATCCCCAGCCGCTTCATTCTGGAAATGAAGCTGCATGAAAGCGCCGGCGTCAAGGAAGACCCCCGCGAGCGGTTGAAGAAGCTGCGCGCCGCGCTGTCTGCCAAGGTGGACGCCGCACCACCGATGAAGCCGTGAGGCCACCCGTGCCGCTGTTGCCCCTCTATCTTTTGTCCGCCCTGGCAGCCATTGCCACGCAGACGCTGTGGTCAGCGCCCTGGGTGGTGTACGGCGGGCTCAAGGCCTTGACCACGCTGCTGGTGATTGCCCATGCCTGGCGGCGTGGTGCCCCAGGCCAGGCCCGTACCCGCGCCCTGCGCGCGGGGCTGCTGCTGTCGCTGGTGGGCGATGTGGCACTGCTGTGGCCGCAGCAGGGTTTTCTGCCCGGTCTGGTGGCTTTTTTGCTGGCGCACCTGGCTTATTTGTGGGCGTTCACACGGGGTGTGCAGCTGGCCGCCTGGCCGCAGGCCTTTGTGGCTTACGGCGCTCTGGCCGCAGCGGTGCTGGCCTGGTTGTGGCCCGGCATACCGGGCGGTTTGCGGGGGCCGGTGGTGGCCTATGTGCTGTGCCTGGCGGCGATGGCCGCGCAGACGGCCAGTGCCTGGCGCACCGCCCGCCACACCGGCTACTCGGGTGATCGCCGCCGCCTGGCGGGTGCGGCGGTGGGCGGATTGCTGTTCCTCACGTCGGATGCGTTGCTGGCCGCCAACCGTTTCCACGCGCCGGTGCCGCTGGCGGCGCTCTGGATCCTGGCCACTTACTGGGCCGCCCAGTGGCTGATCGCCAGCGCCCTGGCGCCTCGGCGCTGACTTCAGCCGGCGCCGGGCCGCCCCAAGGCGGCTGAGCGCCCCCTCGGGGGGCAGGCGCGAAGCGCCGTGGGGGTGGACATCTCAGCCGGCGCCGGGCCGCCCCAAGGCGGCTGAGCGCCCCCTCGGGGGGGCAGGCGCGAAGCGCCGTGGGGGTGGGCCTGTCAGGCGTAGGCGTTGCGCTCGTTGGGCAGGGCCGATACGTACTGCACAAACTCGATCTGCAGCAGGTCGTCGGGGCAGAAATAGGCGCCGCGCCGGTGCGGGTGGGCGCCGCCGGGGTGGTCCATCGTGTGGCCAGCGGCCTGCAGGCGGGCGACCACTGCATCCAGATCGGGCACCACGATGCCCAGATGCTTGGCGCCGGTGGCCAGTGATTGCCAGTGCAGCGGCGGGCCGTCGCCACCGTTTTGCAGGGCGATGTAGTGGCTGTCGATGCCCACGTGCAGCCACAGGATGGGCGTGCCGAACCAGTCCATTTCGCCCTGGCCGCGCACGCGCCAGGTAGGCAGGGCTGTCAGCAGGAACTTCAGCGCCGTTGCGAGGCGGGTGACGGTGATGTTGGCGTGTTCGAGGTATTCGGTGGGCATGGTGGGGCACCTTCGGGTGGAATGAGGGTGACGAGTCGCCATGATCAAAGTTAAAGTTAACTTGATATCAAGCCTTGGCTGGAGCCGCATGCCAGTGCGCTGCAAACCGCACTGCAAACCGCACCGCAAACCACGCTGAATTTGGGAGCCCATCCGCATGGACAACACCTGGATCACCATCGGAGAACTGGCCCGCCGCGCCGGCGTGGCCGCCAGCGCCCTGCGCTTCTACGAAGCCCGGGGCCTGATCAGCGGCGACCGCACCGCCGGCGGGCGGCGCCAGTACCCGCGCCATGTGCTGCGGCGGGTGGCCTTCATCCGGGTGGCGCAATCGCTGGGATTGGGGCTGGACGACATCCGCACCGCCCTGGCCAGCCTGCCCGGCGGTCGCACCCCCACCAAGGCCGATTGGCAGCAACTGGGCCGCCGCTGGCAGCCGGTGATCGACGCGCGCATCGCCGCGCTTCAGCGCCTGCGCGACCAGCTCGACTCCTGCATCGGCTGCGGCTGCCTGTCGCTCAAGTCCTGTGCGCTGTACAACCCGCAAGACCAGGCGGTGGCACTGGGTGCCGGTGCGCGCTATCTTTTGGGCAACCGCCCGGCGGCCCGACCGCCGGCCGCGCCAGAATGAGGCCCGACCGCGCCGCCCGGCGCCGCACCCAACCGTGACCCCTTTGCTCGACACCCGCGCCCTGCTGCTGACCGACGTGGTCGACAGCACCCAGCTGTCCCAGGCCCTGGGCGATGACGCCATGGCCGAGGTGTGGGCCCAGCACGACCGCGTGGCGCGCGACCTGCTGCCGCCTTGGCGCGGCCGCGAGATCGACAAGACCGACGGCATGCTGCTGATGTTCGACAACGCGGCCGACGCGGTGCACTACGCCCAGGCCTACCACCGCGCCATCGGCAACCTGCCGCAGCCGCTGGTGGCACGGGCCGGCCTGCATGTAGGCGCCGTCATCCTTCGCGAGAACAGCGCCGACGACGTGGCCCGCGGCGCCAAGCCGCTGGAAGTGGACGGCATGGCCAAGCCCACCGCCGCCCGCATCATGGCCGTGGCCCAAGGCGGGCAGACCCTGCTCAGCGCCGAGGCTGCTGCCGCGCTGGCCGAGCCTGGCGGCTCGGTGTCAACGCCACTGCATTCGCACGGCCACTGGATGATGAAGGGCGTGGAGGCGCCGGTCGAGCTGTTCGAGCTGGAAGCGCCCGATGCACCCTTGCGCGCTCCGGCCGATGGCGACAAGGCCTACCGCGTGGTGCGTGACGAAGAGCGCTGGCTGCCGGTGCGCGAGATTCCCAACAACCTGCCGCTGCAGGCCGCGCGGCTGATCGGCCGCCACCAGGAGCTGCAGGAGATCAAGGCCCTGCTCGGGCGCGCGCGCCTGGTCACCCTGCTGGGCATGGGCGGCGTGGGCAAGACGCGGCTGGCCCTGCAGGCGGCCAGTGAACTGGTGCACACCTTCCCCGAGGGTGTGTGGTTTCTCGACCTGGCCTCGATCAGCGACCCGGCCATGGTGGTGGCCGAAGCCGCCCAGGTGCTGGGCGTGCACGACGAGCCTGAGCGCAGCCTGCTGCAATCGGTGTGCGCGCATGTCAAGTCGCGCCGCGTGCTGATGGTGCTGGACAACTGCGAGCACCTGATCCAGGCGGTGGCCGAACTGGCGCATGCGCTGATCAAGGCCGCGCCACGGGTGCGCCTGCTCAGCAGCAGCCGCGAATCGCTGCGCGTGCCTGGCGAGCAGAACGAGCCCATCGCGCCATTGCCCGTGCCGCACACTGGCGATGGCCTGGCGGCCCTGCGCGCCTGCCCGGCCGTGCGCCTGTTTGTCGACCGCGCCCAGGCCCAGCAGCCCACCTTTGCCCTGACCGAGGCCAACGCTGCGGCCGTGGGCGCCCTGGTGGCGCGGCTCGAAGGCATTCCGCTGGCGCTTGAACTGGCCGCCGCCCGTGTGCGCGTGATGTCGGTGGCCGACATCAACCGCCGGCTCGATGACCGCTACAAGGTGCTCACCGGCGGCGCGCGCACCCTGCAGCAGCGCCAGCAAACCCTGCGCGCGCTCGTCGATTGGTCCTACGACCTGCTGCCCGACGCCGAGAAGACCTTGCTCTGCCGCTTGGCCGTGTTTCGTGGCGGCTTCAACATGGACGCCGCCGAGGCCGTGTGCGGCCGCGACCCGCTCGACCCCTTCGACGTGATGGACGGCCTGGGCGCGCTGATCGAAAAATCACTGCTCACCCGCGACGAACACGCCGAGCCGGCCCGCTACCGCGCGCTGGAAACCATCCGCGAATACGGGCTTGAAAAGCTGCGTGCGTCCGGCGAGGCCGACACCACGGCGGCGGCCCATGCGCTGCACTACTTCGACGTCGCCAAGCTCGGTCGCGTGGGGCTGAACGGGCCGCAGCAGGGCCATTGGCTGACGCGCCTCGAAGACGAACAGGACAACTTGCGCACGGCCATCGCCCTGGCCCTGGGCGATACCGGCGTGGTGGATCCGGTGCTGGCCGTCAAGTTTGCAACCCAGTTACAAAACTTCTGGGTACTGCGCGGGCGCACCAGCGAGGGCCGAACTTTCGTGGACGCCGCCCTGGCGCTGCCGGTGGTTGCGCAGACCGATGCGTTCCGCGCGCATGCCTTGTACGTTCAGGGGGTGCTGGCCTGGAGCCAGAGTGACCATGCCACCGCGATGCAGGCGCTGTCGGCCTGCCTGGAATTGCGGCGCAACCTGGGCCTGCCCATGTACGTTGCCGGCACCTTGTCGGCCCAGGCCCTGGCCCGGCTGGACGCTGGCGATGCCACCGGCGCGCAAACGGCGGCTTTGGAGGCCCTGCAGATCTTCTGCGATCTCAACGATGCCGTGAACGAGGCGCTGGCCCGCCTGCAACTGGGGCAGATTGCGCTGTTTCAGGGTGCGTCGGCGCAGGCCGACGAGTTTGCCCGCCAGGCCCTGGCCCTGGCCAAGCGCATCCAGCAGCCTGACACCGAAGCCGAAACCGAGCTGCTGCTGGGCCAGATCGCCTTCGAGACGGGCCAATGGCCGATGGCGGCCCCGCGCTTGGCTCGCTCGCTCCAGATCAGTCTGGGCGTGGGTGATCGCCGTGGTGCTGCCAATGCCTGGGGTTGGCAAGGCCGGTTGGCGCTGGCCGAGGGCCGACTGGAGGCAGCGGCGCCCTTGTTGGCCGAGGCCTTGCAGGCCTACCAGGCGTTTGCGATGCGCGGGCAGTTGCTGTGTGTGCTGGACGATGCGGCGCTGCTCACCTTGCGCCGGGGCCAGCCGGCGGTTGCCCAGGTACTGGTCTGTGCGGCCGATGACCTGCGGCTTCGGGTGGCGTTGCCACGCGCGCCCTTTGCCCAGCTACAGCGGCAGCGCCTGCAGGCCGAACTGGACACTGCAGCATCCGACCCGGCGCATGCAGCGCAGCCTGCCGGCCAGGCGTGGGACACCGAAACGGCGGTGCGCCAGGCGCTGGCCGCCTTGGTGAACTCAGACCGGGCTTGATCGGCGCGGGCGCAAAGCGGCGCCAGCGGCCAGCGCCGCAAGGGCCAGAGCCAGGGTGCCAGGCTCGGGTATCGGATGCGGCGCCACCGAGCAACCAGGCACGCCCGTGGGTTGAAAGTCCAGCGGGTCGCCTTGCCTGGCGGTGATGCGCACGCCGATGTTCCTGCCGCTGCACTCTTGACCCTTGCGGCTGCTGCCGTCGTCACGGGTGTGGTGCACGACCCCGACATAACCATCGGTGTTGGCGAGCAGCAAGTCGCTCGCGCCCATGGCCAGCAGCCGGGGCAGGTAGTCGACGAACTGGAAGGAGAAGGGGTAACCGGTGTTCAGCGGCGGGCCGGAGAACGTGGCCAAGAACGGCGACGTGTCGGTGGTCCAGCCTTCGACGAAGCCGTTGTTGACCCACAGGCTTTGCACCTGGACCGTGAACGCCGCGGTGGCGAAGTTGGGCGGGTTCGCCACTTCGAACAAGGTGAGCGTGGTGGCTGCAGCCAGGGTGCCGCCGCACTGCGTGACGGTGTTGACCAACACCGTGCCCGGCGCGTTGCCAGCGCAGGCGTCGGTGACAAAGAAGTTCATCGTGCCCCGATAGGCCATGCCTGGCAGAAAGCTGCCCACCAATGGATCGAACCCCAGCGACACCGGGCCGGCCTGGGCAGCACCCGTGGCACCCAGCACACTGCCCAGCAGGATGGTGCGGACAAGGCGGTTTGAGGTTGAACGGCGCATGAGAAATCCTTCGAACACGGGGCAAGCCGATGCAGGCCCGATGGCCTTGCACTGGTGTGGATGTCTGCCGCCGATGGCTGCAGCACAGCAGGCGAGTGTGATGAATCTGGCGGCGCTGTGGGTGGCCCTACCCCCTGAATGGGTGGCGATATAGCACCACCGCCACCGGTTTACATGCCCTTGAACAGGTGGGTATAGCTGCGGCTGACTTCCAGTTTCTCGGGGTGACCGCGCACGCTGACGATCTGGCGGCCCCGGAAATCCCGCGTGATGCCCGCAATCACCTTCACGTTGACCAGGGTGCTGCGGTGGATCTGCCAGAACACGGCGGGGTCGAGCTCGTCGATCAATTCCTTGATCGGCTTGCGGATCAGCGCCTCGGTGGTGGGCGTCTGCACCCGGGTGTACTTTTCGTCGCTGATGAAAAACAGCACCTCGGCCACCGCGATCATCTGGATGCCCTGGCCCACGCTGGCCTGTATCCAGTCGAGGTAACGCGGCGCGCCCCCCGGGCTGAGCTGGGCGGCCAGCTTGTGCAGCATCTGCTGCAGCGGCGGCGGGGCGCTGGCGCCGCCCTCGGCATCAGGGGCGTTGCGCAGTGCCAGGCGGGCGCGAATGCGCTGGGCCGTCACCTGCAGGCGCTCGCGCTCGGCGGGTTTGAGCACGTAGTCGCACACGCCCTGCTCGAAGGCCTCGACCGCGTACTGGTCGTAGGCGGTGATGAAGACGATCTCGGGCAGGTGCTCGTCGTCGCCCACGGCCATCTGGGCGATCTGGCGCGCCGCGTCCACGCCGGTCAGGCCCGGCATGCGGATGTCGAGAAACACCAGCTCGGGCCGGTGCTGGTTGACCAGTTCGACCGCCTCCAGCCCGTTGCGGGCCTCGGCCACGATCTGCAGTTCTGGCCACACTTCGGCCAGGCGGGCGCGCAACTGCTCACGCATCAGGCGCTCGTCGTCGGCGATCACGGCACGGATGGGCGGGGTGGTGGTGTTCATGCGGCGATGGTAGCGAGGGTGGCGGTAGGTGCGGGCTCAGCCGGCGCCGGGCCGCCCCAAGGCGGCTGAGCGCCCCCTCGGGGGGCAGGAGCGAAGCGACGTGGGGGCGGACATCTCAGCTGGCGCCGGGCCGCCCCAAGGCGGCTGAGCGCCCCCTCGGGGGGCAGGCGCGAAGCGACGTGGGGGCGGACATCTCAGCCCGCCGAGGCTTCGACGGGCTTGTAGGGCACGGCCAGCGTCACCTTGGTGCCGCCGCCGGGATTCTCGGCAATCGTGAGGCTGGCCTTGGGGCCGTACAGCAGTTGCAGGCGCTCGCGGATGTTGGCCAGGCCCACACCGGTGCCGGCGGTGGCCGCGCGGCCGAAGCCCAGCCCGGTGTCGGCCACGGTGACGGTCAGCTTGCCGTGCACGATCTCCGCCTTGAGCGTGAGCCTGCCCCCTTCGGGCTTGGGCTCCAGCCCGTGCTTGATGGCGTTTTCCACCAGGGTCTGCACCATCATCGACGGGAACTCGGCCGACAGCAGGCCATCGGGCACGTCGATCTCGGTGCTCAGGCGCTCTTCCATGCGCACCTTCAGGATTTCCAGATAGGGTCGGATCACCGCCAGCTCACGCCCCAGGTCGCGGGCCTGGCTGCCGTTGCCGCCGTTGGCTTCGCGCATGGTGGGCATGCTGGCGCGCAGCAGCGCGATCAGGTTCTTCTGCATCTGGCTGGCGCGCTTGGG
>JANOAQ010000171.1:0-1771 GCA_031411195.1 Burkholderiaceae bacterium
CCGGGGCTGGGGGGGGGGGGGGCCCGGCCGGCGCCCCCGCCGGGGCGCGTCGTCAGTTGGGGCGAATGCCCGCCAGCCGGGTCCAGGTCTCGATCACCGAGTCCGGATTGAGCGAGATCGAGACGATGCCCTCGGCGGCCAGCCAATCGGCAAAGTCGGGGTGATCGCTGGGGCCCTGGCCGCAGATGCCGATGTACTTGCCGGTGGCGCGGCAGGCGGCAATGGCACGGCTGATCAGGGCCTTCACGGCCGGGTCGCGCTCATCGAAGTCTTCGGCCAGTTGCTGCAGTCCTGAATCGCGGTCCAGGCCCAGGGTGAGCTGGGTCAGGTCGTTCGAGCCGATGCTCATGCCGTCAAAGTGGGCCAGGAACTGGTCGGCCAGGATGGCGTTGCTGGGCACCTCGCACATCATGATGACGCGCAGGCCGTTCTGGCCGCGCGCCAGGCCTCGGTCGGCCAGCAACTGCACCACCCGCTCGGCCTGGCGCACCGTGCGTACGAAGGGCACCATGATCTCGACATTGTTCAGGCCCATGTCGTTGCGCACCCGCTTGATGGCCTCGCATTCCATTGCAAAGGCATCGGCGAACTCGCCGCTGATGTAGCGGCTGGCGCCGCGGAAGCCCAGCATGGGGTTCTCTTCATCGGGCTCGTAGCGGCTGCCGCCGATGAGCTTCTTGTACTCGTTCGACTTGAAGTCGGACAGGCGCACGATCACCGTCTTGGGCCAGAAAGCCGCGGCGATGGTGGCCACGCCCTCGACCAGCTTGTCGACGTAGAAGGCCCGCGGCGAGGCATGCCCCCGCGCCACCGACTCGACCGCCTTCTTCAGGTCGCTGTCGATGTTGGGGTAGTCGAGGATGGCCTTGGGGTGCACCCCGATGTTGTTGTTGATGATGAATTCAAGCCGCGCCAGGCCCACGCCGCTGTTGGGGATCTGGGCAAAGTCGAAAGCCAGCGTGGGGTTGCCCACGTTCATCATGATCTTGATCGGGCAATACGGCAGCTCGCCGCGCACCACCTCGGTCACCTCGGTCTCGAGCAGGCCGTCGTAGATGAAGCCGGTGTCGCCTTCGCTGCACACCACGGTCACCAGGGCACCATCGGCCAGCTTGTCGGTGGCGTCGCCGCAGCCCACCACGGCGGGGATGCCCAGTTCACGCGCGATGATGGCCGCGTGGCAGGTACGTCCGCCGCGGTTGGTGACGATGGCGCTGGCGCGCTTCATCACCGGCTCCCAGTTGGGGTCGGTCATGTCGGTGACCAATACATCGCCAGGCTGCACCTTGTCCATCTCGCTGATGTGCGACACCAGCCGCACCGGGCCGGTGCCGATCTTCTGGCCGATAGCGCGGCCTTCGGCCAGCACCGCGCTTCTCTGGGAAGCGGCGCCCTTCAGTTTGTAGCGGTGCTCGGCCTGTTGGCCGGCCTGGCTCTTCACCGTTTCGGGGCGGGCCTGCAGGATGTAGAGCTTGCCGTCTTCACCGTCCTTGCCCCACTCGATGTCCATCGGCCGGCCGTAGTGCTGCTCGATGATGAGGGCGTACCTTGCCAGCTCGATCACATCGGCATCGTTGAGCGAATAGCGGTTGCGCTGCTCGGGCGGGTTGTCCACGGTGTGCACCAGCTTGCCGGTGGCCAGGCGCTCTTCGGTGGACGCAAACTCCATGCGGATCAGCTTGCTGCCCAGGTTGCGGCGAATGATGGGCAGCTTGCCGGCCTTCAGGCCCGGCTTGTGCACGTAGAACTCGTCGGGGTTGACGGCGCCCTG
>JANOAQ010000172.1:0-2095 GCA_031411195.1 Burkholderiaceae bacterium
CAGGATTCGAGGACGACGTGGGTCATGGGTATGGAAGGGTTGGGGGAATGCAAGTGCAGGAAACGGGCGATTTTAAGCGGTGGGGTCGGGTGAAGTGGCTTGATGCCGCTCAAGCCCTGGGGTCTTGGTGGCCGCCGGAACCGCGCCAGCGCCCACGGTAACCACCGCCGGCCGATCGGCATGGGGTGCGGTGGCCTCGGCCAGCGTGGCCACGGTGTGGTCGGAGGTGAGGGCGTCGGGCCAGCCCGCACGCGAGACGACGCACACGGGTGTGTGACCGGGCCAGCCGGCTTCGAGCAGCTTGTTCGACAGGGCGGCCAACTGGCGCCCGGCCATGTAGAACACCTCGGTATCGGCCGTGCGCGTGGCTTGCAGGATGCCCAGGTGGGTCATGGCCGTGGTCAGGCTAACGCTGCGGCCGGTGCCGCGTCGGGTGAGGGGGCGGCCGGTGTGGGCGGCGGCGGCCAGCGCTGCGCTCACGCCGGGCACAACCTCGTAGCGCAACCCTGCGGCATCCAGCGCGGCCATCTCTTCTTCGAGCCGGCCAAAGACGCTGGGGTCGCCGCCCTTGAGCCGCACCACGCCGCCGCCCGGCGCGTGCTGCACCAGCAGGGCGTTGATGCGCGATTGCAACTCGGCGTAGTTGAAGCCGCGCTTGCCCACGTCGATCCACTGCGCGGTGGGTGCCAGATCGTGCAGGGCCGGGTCGGTCAGGGCGTCGAACAACACCACGCGGGCGGCGGTCAGATGGCGCGCGCCGCGCTGGGTGATGAGGTCGGCCGCGCCCGGGCCGGCGCCCACGAACACGACATGCACAGGGTCTGTCATGGGCTGGAGTGTGCCGGTGAGCGGGGCGCGCAGGGTTTCAGGCCGCAGCCTTGACCAGCAGGGCGCCACTGGTGCGGTTGCTGGCCGGGTCGACCATGATCAGCGCACCGCCCACGCGGTTGCTGGCGTAGGCCTCCACCGGCAGCGGCTGCTGCAGATCGATCACCACTTGGCCGATCTCGTTGACGGCCAGCGATTGCGCATCGACCGGCGCCAGGCTTTGGATGTCCAGCTTGTGCTCGATGGCCGAGAGCCGGGCCTGCACCCAGCGGCTGCCGTGGCGCACCCAATACTTGCGGCCGACGGTGGCCGGTTCGGTATCCAGCCAAGCCAGGGTGGCGGTGAAGCGCTGGGTGGGCTGCAGGCTGTCGGGGCTGGCGATCCAGTCGCCGCGCGAGATGTCGAGCTGGCGGTCGAGCACGATGCCGGCTGATTCACCGGCCTGGGCGCTGGCCACGGTGCTGCCAGCGCGGCGCACTTCGGCCACCACGGCCTGCTCACCGCTGGGGAAGACCTGCACCGTGTCGCCGGCCTTCACGCCGCCGTGGGCGATGCGGCCCCAGAACACGCGCGGCTGGTGGCCGGCGCCTTGCGCGCTCTGGCCCGCTTCGGCGTCATCACGCGCCACATACTGCACCGGCTGCAGCAGGGCGCCTTCGGTGCGCTCCTGCGTGGTGGGCAGCGATTCAAGCAACTGCAGCAGGCTGGGGCCGCTGTACCAGCCGGCCTGCAGCGGCACGGTCACGTTGTCACCCCGCAGGGCGCTGACCGGGATGATGGCGGCCACCGAGGTGATGCCCGCTTCGGCGGCAAAGGCCAGCAGGGCGCTGCGCGTGGCTTCGAACGCGGCTTGCGGGTTGGCCACAGCATCGAGCTTGTTGACGGCGAACACGATGCTCGGCACCCGCAGCAGGTGGGCCAGCAGGGCATGGCGGCGGGTCTGCGGCAGCAGCGGCACGGTCTGGCCGGCGGGTATGTTCTGCCAGTCGATCTTGGTGATGTCGACCAGCACCACCGCCGCGTCGCTGCCGGCGGCGGCGGTCACCATGTTGCGGGTGTACTGCTCGTGGCCCGGCGCATCGGCAATGATGAACTTGCGCTTGCGGGTGGCGAAGTAGCGGTAGGCCACGTCGATGGTGATGCCCTGCTCGCGCTCGGCCTCCAGGCCGTCGGTCAGCAGGCTCAGATCGACCGGCGCACCGGCGGCCCGCTTTTCAAGGCTGTCGAGCTGGTCGGCCAGGATGGCCTGGCTGTCGAACAGCAGACG
>JANOAQ010000173.1:0-2146 GCA_031411195.1 Burkholderiaceae bacterium
GAGCGTGCGCCCGCCCGCCCCGGTGCAGCCCAGCCGGCAGCCGGTGGCGCCATGGCGGCGGCCTTCGCCAAATTGCAGACGCGCCGCTGATCCGCAGCGCGTTGCCGACCCCACCTGGCCTGTCGATGAGACCCACCGCAGCCGCTTACCGTTTTTGCCATTCGCCGCTGGCTTGGGCCGCTGCTGCAGCCGGCGCCGTGTTGGCCAATGCGCAGGCCTGGGCCCAGGCCCCGGCCCCTGCCGCCAGCGGGCAGAAGGTGGAAATCAGCGCCCAGCCGCTGACCGACACCGAGCAGCGACGCCGTGATCCGGTGGCCAAGACGGTGGTGGGCCGCGACGAGATCGAAAAGTACGGCGACACCAACCTGAGTGATGTGCTCAAGCGCCTGCCTGGTGTCAACATGAGCGGCGGCAATCCGCGCCTGCGCGGGCTGGGCTCGGGCTACACGCTGGTGCTGGTCAATGGCGAGCCGGCGCCACCGGGTTTCTCTCTCGATAACCTGTCACCCAGCCAGGTTGAGCGCATCGAGATCACGCGCGGCCCCAGCGCCGAGCAAAGCGCACAGGCCGTGGCCGGCACGCTCAACATCATCCTGCGTGAAGCGCCGCGCACCCGCCAGCGTGAGCTGCGTGTGGGCATGGGTTACCAGGCTCATCGGCCCACAGTGTCTGCCAACGGCCAATGGGGCGACCGTGACGGCGCGCTCAGCTACACGCTGCCGCTGTCGGTCTACCAATGGCGTGGCCAGCGCGACGTGCTGACCGAGCGCCTGTGGACCGACCCCACGCGCGGTTTGCAGCAACTGCGCACACCGGGCGATGAAAGCTACTGGGGCGGTGGCTTCAACTTCAGCCCGCGTTTCACCTGGAAGTTCAGTGAATCTGACAACCTGAACCTGCAGGTCTTTGCGCAACGCCACAACTTCAACAACCGGCAGGTCTCCGACCCCCAGCGTTTGCAAGGCACGGCGCCTTTCAGCGTGGACGATTTGCAGGTCAACCGCGGCCATTGGCAGATGCAGCGCGCCAACCTGCAGTGGCAAAGCAAGTGGGCCAATGGTGCTCGGCTGGACGTCAAGCTTGGCGGGCAGGCCAGCCGCAGCGTGTTCAGCGCCGATGCCGATGTGCAGGACGGCCTGGGCAACTTTTTGCTGGCCCGCGCCACCCAGGGTGAAAACCGCGAGCTGAGCCAGACGACTGGCGGCAAGTTCACCAAGCCCCTGGGCGAGGCCCACACCCTGGCCCTGGGTTGGGACATGGAGCACAAGCGCCGCCGAGAATCGCGCAGCGTGCTCGAAAACAACCAGCCGCAGATCCCCGGCATCGACGGCCAGCCCTTCGACGCTGACCTGCTGCGCACCGCGCTGTTCGTGCAGGACGAGTGGGAGGTGGCGCCGCGCTGGTCCACCTACCTGGGCCTGCGCGCCGAGCGCATCGCCATCACCAGCGGCGGCGTGGGCGCGCAGTTGCGCAATGCCAGCGAGGTGGTCACGCCGATCTGGCATGTCAACCACAAGCTGTCGGCCACCGGGCGTGATCTGGTGCGTGCCAGCATCACCCGCAGCTACAAGGCGCCCGAGCTGAACCAGCTGCTGGCCCGTCCCAGCCTGAACGGAAACTATCCGGCCCATGTGCCCAATGTCGAGATCAGTCCCGACTTCGTGGGCAACCCTGCGCTCAAGCCCGAGCTGGCCACCGGGCTGGACCTGGCTTTCGAGAAATACCTGCCCCAGGGCGGCGTGCTCAGCCTGGGCGGCTTTCACCGCCGCATCGACGGGCTGATCCGCAACCAGGTGCGCTTGGTGCCCCAGGTGCCCTGGGCGACAGCGCCGCGCTGGGTGTCGATGCCGGTCAACCTCGCGCAGGCGCGCAGCACCGGCGTCGAGGCCGAGCTCAAGGGCCAGGCCACCGAATTGCTGCCGGACGGCCTGGCCGTCAAGGGGCTGAGCCTGCGCGCGTCGGCCAGCCTCTACCGCTCGTCGGTCGATGGTCTGCCCGGGCCCGACAACCGGCTGGAGCAGCAGCAACCCTGGGCCGCCACGGTTGGCTTCGACCAGGTGCTGGGCACCACCCTGGGCGGCCCGCCGCTCACCGTGGGCGCCAGCCTGGCGCTGACACCGGGTTACCGCATCCAGCAGACCACCGC
>JANOAQ010000174.1:0-1535 GCA_031411195.1 Burkholderiaceae bacterium
GTGAAGTCTGACGGCACCGGGGTTGACATCGCCAACGTCAAGATGAGCATGAACCCGTTTGACGAGATCGCCATCGAAGAAGCGGTGCGCCTGCGCGAAAAAGGCGTGGCCACCGAGGTGATCGCGGTGTCTTGTGGTGTCACCCAATGCCAGGAGACGCTGCGCACCGCCATGGCCATCGGCGCGGACCGCGCCATCCTGGTGGAGTGTGCCGATGAATTGCAGCCGCTGGCCGTGGCCAAGCTGCTCAAGGCGCTGGTGGACAAAGAACAGCCGGGCTTGATCATCCTGGGCAAACAAGCCATTGACGACGACAACAACCAGACCGGCCAGATGCTTGCCGCACTGGCCGGCCTGCCGCAAGCCACGTTTGCCAACAAGGTTGACGTGGCCGACGGCAAGGTGCAGGTGGTGCGTGAGGTGGACGGTGGCCTGGAGACGCTGCGCTTGAGCCTGCCCGCCGTCATCACCACCGACCTGCGCCTGAACGAGCCGCGCTATGTCACCCTGCCCAACATCATGAAGGCCAAGAAGAAGACGCTGGAGGTCTTCAAGCCGGCTGACCTGGGCGTGGATGTGAGCAGCAAGATCAAGACCCTGAAGGTCAGTGAGCCGCCCAAGCGTGGCGCTGGCATCAAGGTGCCCGATGTGGCCACGCTGGTGTCCAAACTCAAGAACGAAGCGAAGGTGATCTGAGATGGCTGCACTCGTCATTGCCGAACACGACAACACGTCGATCAAGGGCTCCACCCTGAACACCGTCACCGCGGCCCTGGCCTGCGGTGGTGATGTGCTTGTGCTGGTGGCCGGCCACAACGCCGGCGCCGCTGCGGCTGCCGCCGCGCAGATCGCCGGTGTGGCCAAGGTGCTGCATGCCGACGACGCCGGCCTGGGCCATGGCCTGGCTGAGAACGTCGCTGCCCAGGTCATCGCTTTGGCCAGTGGCTACAGCCACCTGCTGTTTCCGGCCACGGCTGCGGGCAAGAATGTGTCACCGCGCGTGGCCGCGCTGCTGGACGTGGGCCAGATCAGCGACGCCACCAAGGTGATCAGCGCCGACACCTTCGAGCGCCCCATCTACGCCGGCAACGCCATTGCCACGGTGCAAAGCGGCGACGCCATCAAGGTCATCACCGTGCGCACCACGGGCTTCGATGCGGCAGCCGCCACGGGCGGCAACGCTGCGGTAGAAGTGATCGCTGCGGTGGCCGACTCGGGCAGCAGTGCCTTCCTGGGCAGCGAGATCGCCAAGAACGATCGCCCCGAGCTGACGGCGGCCAAGATCATCGTCAGCGGTGGCCGCGCGATGGGCAGCAGCGAGAAGTTCAACGAGGTGCTCACGCCCTTGGCCGACAAGCTGGGCGCTGCCCTCGGCGCCAGCCGTGATCCGGCGGCTTGGGCGCGAGGTCGCGGCTGAGTTGGTCGGCGGCGTCGAGATACTCGAGGCGGTTCTGCAGCCAGACGGCGTAGGGCGCCGTGTCCTCGAATTGTTGGAGCAAGGGAAGCAACGACCGCGCGCTGTCGCGCATCGCGCC
>JANOAQ010000175.1:0-2370 GCA_031411195.1 Burkholderiaceae bacterium
GCTCTCCAAGCCCGCGATCATGCGCAGCAGGGTGGATTTGCCGCAGCCCGAAGGCCCGACGAAGACCAGGAACTCACCCTCGTGCACGTCCAGGTCGATGCCCCGGATGACCTGCACAGCGTCGTAGTTTTTGTGGATGCCGCGCAGGCTGAGCTGGCCCATGTTCATGCCCCGGCCCGGTGCGCGCGCAGGCGCCTGCAATCGGCCACGAAGCCGCGGTACCAGCAGGCACTGTCTTTCAAGGTGCGTTGCTGGGTGGCGTAGTCGACATGCACGATGCCGAAGCGCTTGGCATAACCACTGGCCCACTCGAAGTTGTCCATCAGGCTCCACACCATGTAGCCGGCCATGGGCACGCCCTGCGCCAGCGCATCGGCCACGGCGGCGATGTGCGTTTGAAGGTAGCCGGTGCGGTCGGTATCGTGCACCTGGCCGCCGGTCACCACGTCCGGGAAGGCCGCGCCGTTTTCGGTGATGTAGACCGGCGGCAGGCGGTAATCGTGGTGCAGGGTCAGCAGCAGCTTGGTCAGGCCTTGGGGGTAGACCTCCCAGCCCATGTCGGTCAGCGGCAGGCCGCCGGCTTTCACGTCCCAGGGCCCGGCGGCGCTGCACACATTGCGGGTGTAGTAGTTGATGCCCAGGTAGTCGATGGGGGTCTGGATGTGGGCCATGTCGCCGGCTTGCACCTGCGGCGCATCGGCGCCCAGGTCGTCCAGCACTTCCTGCGGGTAGTGGCCCTTGAAGATGGGATCGGCGTACCAGCGGCGGCCGCGTGCGTCTTCGAGGCGAGCGCGCTCCAGGTCGGCCGGTTTGTCGGTGGCGCTCTCGCAAGGCGCCATGTTCAGCACGATGCCCAGCCGGGCCTCGCTGCCATCGGCACGCATGGCCTGCACGGCCAGGCCGTGGCTGAGCAGCAGGTGGTGCGACACCTGCATGGCCGTGGCACGGTGGATGCCGGGCGCAAAAATGCCCTGCTCATGGCCCAGCACGGCGATCACCCAGGGCTCGTTGTGGGTGGTGATGGTGGCCACACGGTCGCCCAGGCGGCGGTTGATGGCGCGCGCGTAGTCCACGAAGTGGTGCACCGTCTCGCGTGCCGCCCAACCGCCGGCATCCTGCAAGGCCTGCGGCAAGTCCCAGTGGTTGAGGGTGAGGTGGGGCTGGATGCCGCGCGCCAGCAGGCCGTCCACCAGCCGGTCGTAGAAGGCCAGGCCGGGCTCGTTCCAGGCGCCGCGGCCCAGCGGCTGCACACGCGGCCAGCTGATCGAAAAGCGGTAGGCGTCCACACCCAGCGCTGCGATCAGGTCGAGGTCGGCGTCGAGGCGGTGGTAATGGTCGCAGGCCACGTCGCCGTTGCTGGCATCGGCGATGGCACCGGGCTGGCGGCAAAAGCGGTCCCAGATGGATTCGCCCTTGCCGTCGGCTTGCGAAGCGCCCTCGATCTGGAAGGCGGCGGTGGCCACGCCCCACACGAATTGCTCAGGAAATCGTTGCGTCAGATCGGTCATGGAAGAAGGTTCGAGGCTCATTTCACCGCGCCGGCCGTCAGGCCCGCGATGAGTTGGCGCGAGAAGATGACGAACAGCACCAGCAGCGGCAACGTGGCGATGGCCGATCCGGCCATCAGCGCGCCCCACTCGGTGTTCGACGGGTTCTGGATGCTGCGCAAGGCCAGCGGCAGGGTGAAGTTGTCGGCACTGCGCATCACGATCAGCGGGCCGATGAAGTTGTTCCAGCTGGCGATGACGGTGATCAGCCCCAACGTGCCCAGCGCCGGCTTGAGCAGCGGCAGCACGATGCGCCAGTAGATGCCGAACTCGCCGCAGCCGTCCATGCGCGCCGCCTCGATCAGGTCCTTGGGCACCGCCGTGGACGCAAACTGGCGCATCAGGAAGATGCCGAAGGCGCTGGCCGCACCGGGGATGTAGAGCGCGCGGTGCTGATCGATCCAGCCCAGCGCCGCCATGATCATGAAGCTGGGGATCATGCTCATGAAGGACGGCAGCAGCATGGTGGCCATCACCAACGTGAACAGCGCATTCTTGTAGCGGAAATTGAACATCGCAAACGCATAGCCGCCCATCGAGCAGAACAGCAGCGTGAGCGCGGTGGACATCAGTGCCACGTACAGGCTCCAGCCCACGTTCTTCCAGAAGGGCAGGCTGTTCATCAGGATCTGCACATTGCCCCACAGCGCATTGCTGAAGAACACCGGCGGCGGCTGGCTGAAGATCTCGGTGCGGGTGTGGGTGGCAAACACGAACATGAAGTAGAACGGCGCCAGCATCAGCAGTGCGCCCAGGCCCACCAGGGCATAGGCCGAGAGCACGGTGGCGCGTTCGCGGTTCATCGCACGGCCTTCTTGCCGGG
>JANOAQ010000176.1:0-3069 GCA_031411195.1 Burkholderiaceae bacterium
GGTGTCGACGATGTTGATGTGGGTGCCCTGCCAACTGACGGCGCAGTTCTTGGCCAGGATGGTGATACCGCGCTCACGTTCGATGGCATTGCTGTCCATCACGGTGTCGACCACTTTTTCGTGCTCGGCAAAGGTGCCTGATTGACGCAGGAGCTGGTCAACCATCGTGGTCTTGCCATGGTCGACGTGCGCGATGATGGCGATGTTGCGGATTTGCAGGGTCATGGTGGTTCTCGTGAAAATTCAGGCGGCTGCTGGCAGCGGCTCGGGTGCGGGTTGCTGTGGTGGGCTCAACAACGATTGCACCTCGGCGGGGCTGAGCAGGCGGTCGGCGATCAATTCGCCGGCGGTGATGTGGGCACTGCCCAGAAATGCACCGCGCTCGGGGCCATAAACCCGAATCTGGGGCGCATCGGGCGCAAGCAGCCGACGGCGCAAGCCGGTGAGGAACCGGCCGGCTTCATCGGCATCGAGCGCCATGCAGGGCCAGTCGGCCAGCAGCATGTCGACCGGCTGCAGCCATGCCAGGCGGGCGGATTCGTCCATCGCTTCCAGTGCTGTCAGCGTCACGGCGCCTTGCAGGCTGACGGGGCCGCTGGCCGTGCGGCGCAGTCCGGTGAGGTGGGCGCCACAGCCCAGGGCCTCGCCGATGTCTTCAGCCAGGGTGCGGATGTAGGTGCCTTTGCTGCAGCGCACGTCGATCACCAATTCGTCATCGTGCCATCGAACGATGTCGATCGCGTGAATCGTGATGCGGCGCGCGGTGCGCTCAACCGTCTGTCCGGCTCGGGCGTATTCGTACAAGGCCTTGCCATCCTTTTTCAGCGCCGAATGCATTGGCGGCAGCTGGTCGATGGCGCCGGTGTAGCGCGTGATGGTGGCCTGCAGTGCTTCGGGTGTGACTTGCACCGGTCGCTCTTGCACCACCTCGCCTTCGAGGTCGCCGGTGCTGGTGCGCTGGCCCAGGCGCAATGTGGCGCGGTAGGCCTTGTCGGCATCCAGGCTGACCTGGCTGAACTTGGTGGCCGCTCCAAAACAAAGCGGCAGCAAGCCGGTGGCCAGCGGGTCGAGCGTGCCGGTGTGGCCGGCCTTTTCCGCGCGCAGCAGCCACTTGGCCTTCTGCAGCGCGTCGTTGCTCGACAGCCCGAGCGGCTTGTCGAGCAGCAACACGCCATGCAGGGCGCGGCGGGTGATGCGGGGGCGGGCCGGTGCAATCACGGGGCTCAATCGTCCTTGGCGCGTGTGGCGTTGGCTTCGCGGATCAACGCACTGAGCTCGGCCGCACGCTCGGTGGTGCGGTCGTACAAGAAGTGCAGCGTCGGCACGGTGTGGATCTGCAAACGCTTGAACAGGCCGTTGCGCAAGAAGCCGGCCGCCTCGTTCAGCCCGGTTTCGCATTCAGCCGGGTCGCCCAGCAGCGCCGAGAAGTACACCTTGGCATGGGCGTAATCGGGCGTCACCTGCACGTTGTTGATCGTCACCATGCCGATGCGGGGGTCTTTCAGGTCGCGGATCAGCTCGGCCAGATCACGTTGGATCTGGTCGCTCACGCGCAGGCTTCGGTTGGGGATGGCACGTTTGTGGCGCATAGGGTTGTCCTTGGGCTGTCCATAAGCACAAACCCCGCCTACTTTTCAGTGGCGGGGTTTGCAGTCAGGAGCAAATCCGCCTTACAGCGTTCGTGCCACTTCCTTGACCTCGAAGAACTCCAGCTGGTCGCCCTCGGCGATGTCGTTGTAGTTCTTCAGCTTGATGCCGCACTCGAAGCCTTCAGCCACTTCGCGCACATCGTCCTTCATGCGTTTGACCGAGTCGATCTCGCCGGTGTAGATCACCACGTTCTGGCGCAGCAGTCGGAACTTGGCGTTGCGTCGCGCCACACCCGAGGTGACCATGCAACCGGCCACCGTACCGATCTTGCTGGCAACGAACACCGTGCGGATCTCGGCGCTGCCGATGACCTCTTCACGCTGCTCGGGCGCCAGCATGCCAGTCATGGCCGCCTTCACCTCGTCGACCGCGTCGTAGATGATGTTGTAGTAGCGCAGGTCGACTTCGTTGCCTTCGGCCAGCTTGCGGGCATTGGCATCGGCACGCACGTTGAAGCCGATGATCACCGCCTTGGAAGCGATGGCCAGGTTGACGTCGCTTTCGCTGATGCCGCCCACGGCCGCATGCACCACCTGCACCTTGACCTCGGCCGTGCTCAGCTTGATCAACGACTGGGCCAGCGCTTCTTGCGAGCCCTGCACATCGGCCTTGATGATCAGGGCCAGGGTCTGGGCAGCGCCCTCGCCCACGTTCTCGAAGATGTTGTCCAGCTTGGCAGCCTGACGGCGGTTGAGCGTGACTTCGCGGTACTTGCCTTGACGGAAGGTGGCGATTTCACGGGCCCGGCGCTCGTCGGTCAGCACCATGAACTCGTCACCGGCCTGCGGCACTTCGGTCAGACCCTGGATCTCCACCGGGATGGACGGACCGGCCTCTTGCGCCGACTTGCCGTCTTCGTCCAGCATGGCGCGCACACGGCCATAGCTGCTGCCCGCCAGCACCACGTCACCGCGCTTGAGCGTGCCGCTCTGTACCAGCACCGTGGCCACCGGGCCGCGGCCCTTGTCGAGCCGGGCTTCGATCACCAGGCCCTTGGCCAGCGCCACCTTCGGCGCCCTCAGCTCCAGCACTTCGGCCTGCAGCAATACCTGCTCCAGCAGGCTGTCGATGCCTTCACCGGTCTTGGCCGAGACGGGCACGAACGGCACGTCACCGCCGAAGTCTTCCGGCACCACCGATTCGGCCACCAGTTCGCCCTTCAGGCGCTCGAGGTTGGCGCCCGGCTTGTCGATCTTGTTCATCGCCACGACCAGCGGCACCTTGGCAGCCTTGGCGTGGGAGATGGCTTCCTTGGTCTGGGGCATCACACCGTCGTCGGCGGCCACCACCAGGATCACCAGGTCGGTGGCCGTGGCGCCACGGGCACGCATGGCCGTGAAGGCTGCGTGACCCGGGGTGTCCAGGAAGGTGATCATGCCGCGCGGGGTTTCCACGTGGTAGGCGCCGATGTGCTGGGTG
>JANOAQ010000177.1:0-2894 GCA_031411195.1 Burkholderiaceae bacterium
CGATGGCGAGGCCAGGGTCCACGTCATCGCGGCAGATCAGCACCTGCACTGGCACCTCGCGGCCATCACGCAGGCGCAAGGGCAGCACACGCGCACCGCTGCCGGGCTGCCAGTTGCCAGCCCAGGGCAAGGCACGGCGCAATACCGGCCCGTCGAGCCAGGCAGGCACCGATTCGGTCAGCGGAAACAGCCGCGTCTTGCGGTAATGCGCCAGCAGACCTCGGCCGGGCTCGACCAAGGCAGCGGCGTTGTACTCGCCCAAGGCATCGCGCTCGTAGGTGCCGAAGACGAAGGGCACCCGTGCGGCATCGACAAAGGCCCGGATGTCGTTGTCCAACGCCGCCCCGGCCTCGCTCTTGGGTTGACCGAAGGTGGTGGGGTAGATCGTCTCGGACCACAGCACCGCATCGGCGCGCTGGCGCTCGATGGCGTCGTAGCTCATCGCGAAGTGCAGGTCGAGCAGCTCGCGCACCGCCTCGTAGCTGCCTTGGCTGCGGCGCCGCTCCTCCAGATCGGTGAGGTTGGCCTGGACCAGGCCGATGCGCAGTGGCGGCGCGCCGGCGGGCAGTGCGCGGCTCAGCACGGCATGGCCGTAGGTGGCCAGCAGCAGCGGCAACAACAACGCAAAAACCAGCGCAATGACCGGCGCAACACCCGGCGCAACAACTGGCCCAACAACCAGCGGCACATCCACGGCGCGCCGGCCCCGGGTTCGCCACGCCGCAAGGCTTGAAGCCAGCGCCAGCCACGCCTCGTTGGCCAGCAGCAGCATCAGCGTGAGTCCGGCAGTACCGACCAGATCGGCACTCTGGCGCAAGCGCAACGCCGGGTAGAGCCCATGCGCCAGCGTGTCGCCCAGCGGCTTGAGCACCGCCCATTCCACCCCCACCCAGACAGCCGCCCCGGCCAGCACGCCGGCCAGTGCGCCGCGGTGCCGGCCCACCACGTGCCGCGTCATTGCGAAGGCCATCAGCTGCGGTTGCAGAAGCGGCGCGGTCAGCAGCAGCACGGCCATGCCAGCCACCGGCCCTGAACCCGTGAATCGCGCGATGGCAAAACCGAACCAGTAGTAGCCGGCCAGAACCAGCAAGAGTGTCATCACCCAGGCCAGCAGCAACGTGCGCCCCAGCGTGGCGGCGCGCGACAGCAGCACCAGCCACGGCACCAGCGCAACAAAGCCCAACGGCCAGAATACGCCGCCTTGGGCGTATGCCGCCAACATCAGCGCGCCGGCTGCAAGGGCGAGCCCGGTCACCACCAGCGGCGAGGCAGGGCGCAAGAACACGGGCGTCAGCGCGGCGCGCTCGCGGTGGCTGCCAAGGGGGGCGGTACCGTGATCAAGCGCAGTGCCAGGCCGCTGGGTGCCAGCTCGGGTGGCACCACGCGCTCGGCCGGCAAGCGCAGCGAACGGCCGGCGGCGGCGGGCGGCGGGTAGTCCGGGTCGAACATCAGGATGCCCTCGATCGGCTGACCATCGTCGGTGGTCTGCTGGTGGCGCACATAACCGGGCGGCAGCGCAAATCCCTCGGGCACGGCAATGCCCACCAGCACCGGCTTGGTGCCCGGCGGGTTGAAGGCACCCAGGCCGGTGCGAATGCCGCGCTGGTGCAGTTGTTCGATCACCTGGTTCATGGTGGGCACCACGCCGGGCGGCACATGGGCTGCCAAGTCGTCACTGGCTGGCAATTTGGCGGAGGTGGCCTGGGGCAGCGCAACGTTGGCCGACGCGGCAGGTGCAGTCGCTGGCGCGGGCTGCAACGGCGGCACCTGCCCTGTGGCATCGGCCGCCGCCGCACTGGCGGCGCCAAAGGGGTTGGACGGCCAGCCAAGCGCCGTGCCAGGCGTCGGCGATCGTGATGGCGCTGGTGCTTGCGGCTGGCTTGTGGCTAGCCACAAGCCAGCCGCAAGCACGATCAACACCAGCGCTAGCAGCACCCAAGGCCAGGCCGGTCGCCATGCAGCGCCGGCTGGCCCGCCCGTCACGGCGCCAGTGGGTTCGTCGTTGACAGGCGCCAGCCCATGCGCTCATGGCCGTACTGGTTCCAGATCGGGCTCTTGCCGCCGGCAAAGCTGCTGTAGCGCGCCGCACCGGTACCAGTGGAGCCACCGAACAGGCCGCCCGTCACCGTGCCACCGGTGTAGGTGGGGTGCACATCGTCGGACTGGATGTAGTCGACGCTGCTGGTTGACGAAACGAAGTGGGTGTTGGCGTCGCGCAGCGTCGAGCGCAAGGTGGAGGTGATGCGGGTCACGTAATTCGACTCGGCCTCACCGGGCATGAAGCGCAGCGCTTGCGAATCGACCACGCCATCACCGTTGCGGTCGTAGTCGGCGCCCATGTAGTCGGCAAAGCTGTCCACGCACTCGAAGCCCTTCTGGCGGGCGTACTCGCACATCCAGTAGTTCATGCGCGCCAGCGCGGGCAGGAACTTGTCTTGCAGGTTCACGGTGGCCCCGGTGCCGGCATCGCGGCAACTGCTTTGAACATTGTCGGCCGCGTAGCCGGGGTAGAAGAGGTTGGAGATGACCTTGCGCTTGACGCCCGCATAGGCATTGGCGTTGATGTAATCCATCGCCGCGGCCACATAAGTCTTGCAATTGGCTTCGGCAGAAGCGAGCACGTTGTAGTTGCAGGTGCCGGTCTGGTCCTTGAGGGCGGTACGGGCCTGCAGCCCGTCATTGCCGCACATCTCGAAAGTGACCACCCGCGTGCTGCTGGCCTGCATGTAGGAGCGCTCGGCGACGATCTTGTTGTTGTACACGTCGGAGGCCACCGCACCCGACTTGGCCCGCCGTACCGTTTCGATGTCGGCGTTCCATTGGGCTGCCAGGTACTCGCCGTCCACCGTGGGCGCCGAGTATCTGGCGGCATTGACCACCGAGCCGTTGTAGCC
>JANOAQ010000178.1:0-11592 GCA_031411195.1 Burkholderiaceae bacterium
GACCATGCGCTGACCAAGCGCCCGCACGAGATCTCGGGCGGCATGAAGCAGCGGGTGGGCATTGCCCGGGCCCTGGCGATGGAGCCCAAGGTGCTGCTGATGGACGAGCCCTTCGGCGCACTGGATGCGCTGACCCGCGCCCACCTGCAGGACGAGCTGCTGAAAATCGTGCAACGCACCCAAAGCACGGTGGTGATGGTGACCCACGACGTGGACGAGGCCGTGCTGCTGAGCGACCGCATCGTGATGCTCACCAACGGCCCGGCGGCCACCATCGGCGAGATCCTCACGGTGAACCTGCCGCGCCCGCGCAACCGGGTTGAACTGGCCGAAGACGCGGGCTATGTGCACTGCCGCAAGCAGGTGCTCGACTTCCTCTACACCCGCCACGGCCAGGTGGATCGCACGGCGGCATGAGAGCGGACCACCGGTCGCTGTTGCGACAAGACCGCCGGCCGGCGCTGGCCACAATCGCTGCGCATGGGAACCCTCTACCTCGTGCGCCACGGCCAGGCATCGTTCGGCGCTGACAACTACGACCAACTCAGCCCCCTGGGCGTGCAGCAATGCCAAAGGCTGGGTGAGTACTTTGCGGCCAAGGGCCGGCGTTTCAGCGCAGTGATCTCCGGCACCCTGATGCGCCAGGTGCAAAGCCAGCAGGCCATCACCGCTGCACTCGCTGGCACGCCCGAGCCGCTGCGCCTGCCAGGCCTGAATGAATACGACAGCCACGCGGTGATCAGCGCCTTTCACCCACTGCCCCTGCCCAAGCCCGACACGCCCGAGCTGTACCGCCAGCACTTTCGCATCCTGCGCGATGGTCTGGCCGCCTGGATGGCCGGGCGCACACAGCCCGTGGGCATGCCCAGCTATGCCGAGTTTTCAGCCGGCGTGGCTGCCGCCCTGGCCCATGTGCAAAGCCGGTGCGAGGGCGATGTGCTGATGGTCAGCAGCGGCGGGCCAATTTCCACCGTGGTGGGCCAGGTGCTGGGCACGGCGCCCGAGACCACCATCGCGCTGAACATGCGCATCCGCAACAGCGCGGTGACCGAGTTGACGTTCAACCCCAAACGGCATGTGCTGATCACCTTCAACCATCTGCCGCACCTGGACGAGGCGCGCTACGCCCACTGGGTGTCGCACACCTGAGACCCGGGCCCCGGCACCGCGTCAGGGCAAGGCCAGCCAGATCTCGTTGCGCCGCAGGAACCAGGGCGTGATGGGTGGGTCGTAGCGGGCGTAAAGCGGCTCACCCGACCAGGGCTGGTTGGCCTGGCGCAGCGCTTCGGTCAGCTTGGCCAGGTGTTCGCCATAGTTGGCCTGCGACCAGAAGCCCGAGTAGCGGATGACGGCCCACTGCCGGGCCGGCATCTGCCGCAGCCGTACGCGCGGGTCGTTGGGCACCGGCGCGGACTCCAGGGTCACGTCCCTGGGCAAGACGAACTGCACCACGAAGCCCTGCGCGGTGGGCACCTGGGTCACGGGCGCCGTCATCGCCAGCTTGACGGGCTGAACGGCCTGCGTCACCGGGGCGGTCATGGCCAGCTTTCGCTCGCCCTGGTTCTTGCCAAAGATGTAGCCCGCCAGGATCGGGAACGCCCGGTTGCCCGCTTCATCCGCCGGGCCTGGCACGTCCACCTCGGCCACCACATAAGGTGCATACATCCGAAGTTCCACGTCGCCCAGGCGGCGCTGCACCTCGTAGGCGGGCTCTTCGGTGGCTTGTGCCATCAGGGGCGCGCAGGCAAGGACCAGCAGCAGACTGCGGCGGTGCAGGGATCGGTACATGGTTCGAAGCTCGTCACGGCGATGCTTGATCATCCACGCAACGGCATGTCCTTGTCGGTGCGGTGGCCGCCTTGCGCCAGTGCCCAATGGATGTGCTCGGCCAGCAAATGCGAGGCCTCGGGCAGGCCACCGGCCAGTGCCTCGGCCAGGGCCGCTTCGCCCGTCTCACGCCAGGCGTTGCCCAGGGCCACCGCCAGGTTGCGGCGCCAGCGGGCGTGGCCGATGCGGCGGATGGCGCTGCCTTCGGTGTGGTGCAAAAAGGCCGCCTCGTCCCAGGCCCACAGCGCCAGCAGCGTGGTGGTGGCCAACACCGGTCGGGCGTCGAAGTCGGGAAGGCTGGCACGCTGGGCGTACTTGTTCCAGGGGCAGACCAGCTGGCAATCGTCGCAGCCGTAGATGCGGTTGCCCATCGCGGCCCGAAACTCCACCGGTATCGGCCCCGCGTGCTCGATGGTGAGGTAGCTGATGCAGCGCCGTGCGTCCAGCCGATACGGTGCCACGATGGCCCCGGTGGGGCAGGCGCTGATGCAGGCCGTGCACTCGCCACAGTGGCCGCTGACGGGCGCCGTCACCGGCAGCGGCAGGTTCACGAACAGCTCGCCCAGGAAGAACATCGAGCCGCCCTCACGCGACAGCAGCAGCGTGTGCTTGCCGCGCCAGCCGATGCCGCTGCGTGCGCTGAGCTCCACTTCCAGCACGGGGGCCGAATCTGTGAAGGGCCGGCAGGCCACGGTGGCCCGGTCGCCAACCGCTTGCTGCAGTGCCTGGCCCAGGCGCTGCAGGCGCTGGCGCAGCACCTTGTGGTAGTCGCGCCCCAAGGCGTAGATCGACACGTTGGCGGCATCGGGCGCCGCCAGGCGCTGCCAGGCCACGGCCTGCCAGCCTTCGGGCGTGGCCTGCGGCAGGTAGTCCATGCGCGCGGTGACCACGCGCAGCGTGCCGGGCAACAACTCGGCCGGGCGGGCGCGCTTGAGCCCGTGCCCGGCCATGTAGCCCATGCCGCCATGAAAGCCTGAATCCAGCCAGGCCTGCAAGCCTGGCTCGGCGCTGGCCAGGTCCACCTCGGCCACCCCGATCTGTGAGAATCCCAGTGCGAGTGCATCGGCCTGCAGGCGCTGCCAGACGGCCGACAGCCAGCTGGTTGACTGCAACTCGGTCGACTGCATCTCGGTCGACTGCATCTCGGTCGACTGCAACTCGGCCGACCGCAACCCGGCCGACTGCAAGCCAGCCGCCCCGCCCTCAAACTGCCCTGCCCCACCCTGCCCTTGACTGTCGCCCATCGCCCGATTCTAGAAACCCGTCTCGTGGTCTGGCCCGACGAAGCCGCTTGCGCGGCCTGGGCGGCCGGTCTGGCCGCGCGGCCGGGCATCACCCAGGCCTTCATCGAGCTGCAGGGCCCCTTGGGCGCCGGCAAGACCACCTTCGTGCGCCACCTGCTGCGGGCGCTGGGCGTGCAGGGCCGCATCAAGAGCCCCACCTACGCGGTGATGGAGCCGCATGCCCTGCCCGATGGCAGTGAAGCGGCGCACTTCGACTTCTACCGCTTTGCCGACCCGCGTGAATGGCTGGATGCGGGCTTTCGCGATGTGTTTGCACGCCCCGGCCTGAAGATCGCCGAATGGCCCGAACGTACTGCCGGCCTGTTGCCCACGCCCGACCTGTGCCTGCAGATCGAGCCGGTGGACGAAGCGCGCCGGCATGTCACCGCACAAGCCCTGACGCCATTGGGGCGGACACTGCTGGCATGAGCGCAACCGACCAGCCCGGCATGCACGTCCGCAGGCCACCTGGCATGCACCGGCGCGGCGCCCTGCAGGGCATGGGCGCGCTGGTGCTGGCGCTCGGTCCCATGCAACTGGCCTTCGGTGCGGCCATCGTGGCCGTGCGGGTGTGGCCGGCGGCCGACTACAGCCGCGTCACGCTCGAAAGCGACCAGCCCCTTTCGGCCCGGCACTTCATTGCCGACAACCCGCTGCGCCTGGTGATCGACATCGACCAGCTGGAACTGAGCCCGGCCCTGCGTGAGCTGGTGGGCAAGGTGCGGCCCGACGACCCCTTCATCGCCGGCGTGCGCGCCGGCCAGAACCAGCCGCGCGTGGTGCGCCTGGTGATCGACCTGAAGCAGGCGGTGGCACCCCAGCAGTTCACCCTGCAGCCGGTGGCGGCCTACCAGCACCGCCTGGTCTTCGACCTGTACCCCACCGCCGAACGCGACCCGCTGGCCGACCTGATCCGCGAGCGCGAAACCGCCCTGGCCCAGGCTGGGCGCGGGGTGCAGGATGGCTTGGGTGACCTGATCGGCCAGCTCGGCAAGCTGGGCCAGGGCCCAGTGCTGCGCCCGCCCGCGCCTGCCTCGGCACCGCCGCAAGCACCATTGCAGGCACCCAGGGCCTCGGCTCCGGTGATCCCCGAGCCAGGCGCATCGGCGCCGCCCCACATGAGTCCTGCACCCCCGCAGCTACCGCCGGTGCTGGCGCTCGAAGAACAGGGCCGCATCGACCGCCTGGTGGTGGTGGCCATCGACCCCGGCCATGGCGGTGAAGACCCCGGTGCCATCGGACCCACCGGCCTGCGCGAGAAGGATGTGGTGCTGGCCGTGGCCCTGAAGCTGCGCGACCGCATCAACAGCGTGCCCGGCATGCGGGCGATGCTCACCCGTGATGCGGACTTTTTTGTGCCGCTGCACGAGCGGGTGCGCAAGGCACGGCGGGTTCAGGCCGATCTGTTCGTGTCCATCCACGCCGATGCCTTCTTCACGCCGCAGGCGCGGGGCGCCTCGGTGTTTGCGCTGTCGGAAACCGGCGCCAGCAGTGCCGCCGCGCGCTGGATGGCCAACAAGGAAAACGCGGCCGACGGCATCGGCGGCGCCAACCTGGGCACGGTGAAGGACGAACAACTGCGCCGCGCCCTGGTGGAGATGAGCACCACCGCGCAGATCAAGGATTCACTGAAGATCGGCCGCGAAGTGCTCGAGCGCATCGGCAAGGTGGGCGCCCTGCACAAGCGCAGCGTCGAGCAAGCCGGCTTTGCCGTGCTCAAGGCGCCCGACATCCCCAGCATCCTGGTGGAGACGGCCTTCATCTCCAACCCCGACGAAGAAGCCAAACTGCGCGACGGCGCCTACCAGGACCAACTGGTGGAAGCCCTGCACACCGGCATCCGGCGCTACTTTGCGCGCAACCCGCCGCTGGCCGCGCGCCAGCGCACGCTGTAGTTGCCCGGGGGCAGCCGCTGCCCGTTGGCTTGCTGCAAAGCCAGCCATTTCGCCAGCCCGCGCCAAAGCCGCCTGATCAGCGTCAAGCGCGATCCGCTCAGGCGCCCTTGAAGCGGCTGCGCAGCGCACCACCAATGATCAGCAGGCCGGGCAGCAAAATCATGGCCCAGATGATCTTGCTGAAGTTCTGCTGCACCCAGGGCACATTGCCGAACAGGTAACCGGCCGTCACCAGGCTGCCCACCCACAGCGCACCGCCGGTCACATCGTAAAAAGTGAACTTGCTGCGCGTCATTTGCGCCACACCCGCCACAAACGGCGCAAAGGTGCGCAAGAAAGGCATGAAGCGCGCCGCCACGATGGTGATGCCACCGTACTTTTCATAGAAGGCATGGGCCTGCTCGAAGGCCTTCTTGTTGAACCAGCGTGATTGCTCCCAGCCAAACACCTTGGGCCCCAGCGCGTTGCCGATGGCGTAGTTGGTCTGGTTGCCCGCCACAGCGGCGGTCAGCAAAATGGCCATCACCAGCGGGTAGTTCATCAGCCCGGCACCGGCCAGTGCGCCCACCACGAAGAGCAGCGAATCGCCCGGCAAAAAGGGCATCACCACCAGCCCTGTCTCGACGAAGATGATGAGAAACAGCAGCGCGTAGACCCACAGGCCGTAGTGCTCCACAAAAGTGCGCAAGTGGCGATCCACATGCAGGATGAAATCGGCCAGCAGCATCAAGGTGTCCATGCCCGCGATTATCCAGTGCGTCCATGACGGCTGTGACACGTGCGCGGCCCGGATAATCCCGCCATGAACTTTCCGCTGCGCCGCCCCATCCAGGCCCTGCCCGACGAACTGGTCAGCCAGATCGCAGCTGGCGAGGTGGTGGAGCGCCCCGCCTCGGTGGTGCGAGAACTGGTTGACAACGCACTGGATGCCGGCGCACACCAGATCAACGTGCGTCTGGCTGCAGGCGGTGTGCGCAGCATCCTGGTCGAGGACGACGGCGTGGGCATCCCGCCCGATCAACTGGTGCTGGCACTGCAGCGCCATGCCACCAGCAAGATCGGCGACCTGCACGACCTGGAATCGGTGGCGACCATGGGTTTTCGGGGTGAGGCGCTGGCCGCCATCGCCTCCATCGCCGACCTGAGCATCGCCAGCCGCACCGCCGATGCGCCGCATGCCTCGCGGCTGGACGCCCGCAGTGGTGAGCTGAGCCCCGCCGCCCGCGCCCAGGGCACCAGCGTGGAGGTGCGCGAGCTGTTCTTCGCCACCCCGGCGCGGCGCAAATTCCTGAAGACCGACAACACCGAGCTCGCCCATTGCCTGGAAGCCGTGCGCCGCCACGCCCTGGCCCGGCCTGACGTGGGCTTTGCGGTGTGGCACGAAGGCAAGCTGGCGGCCCAGTGGCGCCCGGCCGCGCACCAGCAGCGCATTGCCGATGTGCTGGGTGAAGACTTCATCGGCAACAGCCGCACGCTGGAAGCCACCATCGGCCCGGTGCGGGTACACGGCCGCGCCGGCCTGCCCGACGCCGCGCGCAGCCGCGCTGATCAGCAATACGCCTACGTCAATGGCCGCTTCGTGCGTGATCGCCTGATCGGCCACGGCGCACGGTCGGCCTACGAAGACGTGCTGCACGGCAGCCGCCAGCCCAGTTGGGTGCTGTTCATCGACATCGACCCGATGCGGGTGGATGTGAACGTGCACCCGACCAAGATCGAAGTGCGCTTTCGCGATGGGCGCGAGGTGCACCAGGCCGTGCGCCGTGCGGTGGAAGCCGCGCTGGCGTTGTCGCGTGCGCCGGTCGCAGGCGATGGTGCGGCGGGCGGCTTGAAGGCCGGTGATGGAGCCGCCGGTGATGGAGCCCTCGGTGATGGATCCGCCGCTGATGGCGCCACCGGTGGTGCGGCGGCTGGCCCTGGGTTTGGCAGCGGCCACGGCAGTCCGGCTTTGGGCGGCAGCGTGTCCAGCACCGCCGGCATGGCCGGCTACCGGCCACCCGGCGCCCGCCCGGCCTGGGCGCCGGCCGTGGGCGGGGGCCAATCCGTCCTGAGCCTGCAAGACCTGGCCGTGCTCTACGCCCAAGAGCCGCCACCCGGCTGGGCCGGTGCGGCGGGCCAGCCCGGCCAGGCCACCAGCGCGCCTCCTGGCGCAGTGGGCCTGCCGACCCCAGCACCCGGCGGCGCCTTCGATCTGGCCACAGCCCTGCCCGGTAGCTGGCCCTTGGGCCGGGCGCTGGCGCAGTTGGCCGGCGCCTTCGTGCTGGCTGAAAATGCCCAGGGCCTGGTGGTGGTGGACATGCACGCCGCGCACGAGCGCATCGTCTACGAACGCTTGAAAGCCGCGCATTCGGGCGCCACCCTGGCCGCGCAGCCCTTGCTCATCCCCGCCACCTTTGCCGCCACCCCAGCCGAAGTGGCCACGGCAGAGGCGGCAGCCGACGCGCTGACCGAACTGGGCCTGGATGTATCGCCCCTGTCGCCCGGCGTGCTGGCCGTGCGATCGCGCCCTGCGGCGCTGCCCGATGCCGACCCGGTGGCCCTGGCGCGAGCGGTCCTGGCTGACCTGGCCGATGTGGATGCCAGCCAGGTAGTACAGCGCGCCCGCGATGAACTGCTGGCCACGATGGCCTGTCACGGCGCCGTGCGCGCCAACCGCCAGCTCACCCTGCCCGAGATGAACGCCCTGCTGCGCGACATGGAACGCACCGAGCGCGCTGACCAGTGCAACCACGGCCGGCCGACCTGGCGACAGGTGACGTTGCGGGAACTGGATGGGCTGTTTTTGCGAGGGCGTTGACAGGCGGCCTGTAGTCTTCGGGAACGGCAACTGCGACGCGGGATTGGTCGCGCCGGCTCGGGCGGTTAGCGTCGAGTACCGTGCTGAACGTAGCAGTGCACTCACCTCTGCCTCGATGTTGATGCGCCTGCTGGGGCTGCAGCCTCCACTGTCCCACAACAACGAACCGATGCCTGAGTGGCGCCATGACAGGTGTTCTGAGCAAAACGACGATGGCCATCTTTTCGAAAGATCCCTGAGGGGCAACGATACAATCAAAAGTTGCCCTGAACGGACAAACTGGTGTCTTTGAAGAAGCTCGGTCGCTACGAAATCATCAAGCCCTTGGGAAAGGGTGCGATGGGTTTCGTCTATGAGGCGCACGATCCGAACCTCGATCGGCACGTCGCCATAAAGACCATCCGCGTCGACCAGTTGTCAGAAGACATGGCGGCGGAATACGAGTCACGATTTCGCGCAGAAGCACGGGCAGGGGGGCGGCTTCAGCACCCCAACATCATCGGCGTCTACGATGCGGGGCGCGATCAAGGCATGGCTTTCATGGTCATGGAGCTCGTTCGAGGCGGTGACCTGAAGGACCAGCTAGACCTGGGCACTCGGCTGACCTTTGATCGCTCGATCACCATCATGCGCGAGCTGCTTGCCGCTTTGAGCTTTGCGCACGAGCAGGGCATCATCCATCGCGACATCAAGCCTGCCAACGTGATGTTGGACGCAGGCGGGCGGGTCAAGTTGGGCGACTTCGGTGTGGCCAGAATCACCGACTCGGGCGACGCCACGCGCACCCAGGGCTCGATGGTCGGAACCTTGAAGTACATGTCACCTGAGCAGATCCAGGGCTTGCAGGTGGACTCGCGGACCGACCTGTTCGCTGCTGGCGTGGTGTTTTATCAGCTGCTTACGGGAGTCAAGCCATTTGACGGGGCACACGACTTCGCAATCATGCAGGCGATTGCGCAGAAGGACCCTCCGGCGCCTTCCACCATCAATCTGAGCGTGCCGGCAGGCATAGACGCGGTGGTAGCCAAGGCGCTGGCCAAGAATCGCGATCAGCGCTATGCATCGGCGCGTGAATTCATGGTGGCGTTGCGGGCAGCGGTGATGCAACACGTTGGCACACCAGGCTCGGCGGGCCTGCTCGACGCCACTGCTGCGCCGCAGCCCGCCCTGCCCACCAGGACCGGTGGCACGGGCGCCGGGACATTGGGCGGCGGGGCAGTCGGCGGCGGCGCAGTGGGCGGTGGAACGGTCGGCGGCGGCACGAGTGCAACATCGGCGGTGTCGCAGGAGATGGAGCTGCTGTATTGGAAGGACATCCAGAACTCCGTTGACGCGGACGACTTTCATGGCTTTCTGGAGCAGTTTCCTGGCGGCGTGTACGCCGGGCTGGCGCTGCGTCGGCTGCGCAAGCTGGCGCCATCACCGGGTGACGCCACCGGAAGCCGTTCCGTTGAAGGGCAGTCGGGGTCGGCTGTGGCGCCAGTCCGTCCTCCAGTGGCGCCGCAGCCCGGCCCTGCACCGACCCCACCGGCGCCGGAACAGGTTTCGGACCCCTATGAAGCCACACGGGTAGCGTCTGCGCCCAGCGTGGGCAAATCGACTGCAGCGCCCGCGCAGCGCGAGGGCGAAGCCCGCCGTGCTGCCGAAGAGACGGCACGGCGGCAAGTTGAGGCCGCCCGGCTGCAAGCCGATGAAGCCAGGCGCGCTGAGCTGGCCCGCCAGGCAGAGCGGGCCAGACTGCAGGATTCACAACGCCAGCAAGAAGAACAAAAGCTGGCCGAACAAGCCCGTGCCGCGCAGCAGCAACGCGATTTGGCGGCCCGGCAGGCTGAAGAGGCACGGCAGGCCGAGCAGGCCCGCATCGCCGAGGTTGCGCGCTTGGCACAAGCGCAAGAAGAAGCTGCCAAGGCTCGGCAGGTGGAAGAGGACCGCCTGGCCGCCATCGCACTGGCGGCCGAAACCGCCCGACAAGCCGAGCAAGCGCGTTTAGCAGCGCTGGCTCAAGCCGAAGAGGCCGAGGCGCTTCGGGTACTGCAGGCAAAGCAGGCTGAGGCGGCCGAGGAGAAGCGGCTGGCTGAACAGGCGGCGCTCAAGGCCCGCCAGGCCGAGGCTGCGGCGGCAGCCGAGGCAGCGCGCAAGGCCGATGCCGCCCGCCAGGCCGAAGAAGCTACGCGCGAAGCCAGGCGCCAGAAAGCCGAACAAGACCGCTTGGCTAAAGAGGCCTTGGAGGCCAAGAAGGCGCGCGACATCGCCCAGGCTCGTGAAGCCGAGCAAGCGCGCCAGGCAGAAGCCGCGCGCCTCGCCGACGCGCAAAAGCGGCTGGAACTGCAGCAACAGGCCGAGGCTGCCAAGCGATCTGATGAAGCGCGCCTCGCCAAGCAAGCACAGGACGCACAAGCAGCCGCCGTTGCGGTGAAGCAGGCCGCAGAGCAGGAGCAGGCCCGCATGGCGCGGGAGGCCATGGCGGAGGACGAGGCCAAGCAGGCACGGGACGCCAAGGCTGCGCAGGACGCCAAGCTCGCGAAAGCGGCGAACGAAGCCAAAGAGGCAGAAGCAGCGGCAGCGGCCAAGAAGGCAGCCGAGGTGGCCCAAGCCCGCAAAGCCCAGGACGCCAAGGCGGCCGAAGCAGCCGCACAGGCCAAAGCCGCGGCCGCCCAAAGGGAGCAAGAGGCTCGTCTTGCACAGGAGGCGGCCCAGCGCGGTCAAGCCGAAAAGTCTGCCAATGCCCCGGTCGATGCCAAAGGCGCTGGTAAGCGTCCTGAAACGGCCGCATCCTCAGTCGCATACACAGCCGCATCGCAGCCGGCTCCCGCGCCTGACGATGAGTCAACGCGCTTTTCGCCGAACCGCAAACCGGCCGCCATGAGCGACACCGCGCCAGTGGCGCCTGGGCCGGCCAAGGTGGGGTCGGCGCCTGGACTGGCTCCATCGCCACCGACACCCTCGCCTGCCGCATCGAGCATCGATGCCTTGTTGGGTGAGCCCGCGGCGGCTCCGACACCAGCCGTGGCGACGCCGGCAGCGCAAGTGGCTCAGGCGCCGCAGCCGCAAGGCAATAAAAACAGCTTGGTCGCTATCGCCGCAGCGATAGCCGTCTTGGCCGCCGGAGGCGCCTGGTTTGCGATGCGCGGCGGCGACAAGAAGCCCGCTGAAGTGTCACCCGCGCCCAGGCCAGCCACCACACCGGAGCTGCCGGCAGCCAGTCCGACAGATCAGCCCAAGACTGAGAAGCCGCCCGCTCCGGCACCTGCCAGTGTGGGTGTGGTTCAGCCGCCGATGCCGCCTGCGCCTGCAGACGCAGTCGATGGCAGCGCCTTGCTGGCGCAGGGCAAGACGCTGGAGCGCAGCGACCTTGCCATGGCCATCACCTTCTATGAGAAGGCAGCAAACAGCAGTGACAAGAAGGCCGCTGCAGACGCTGCGCGACGGCTGTGGGAGTTGTACCGCGACGGTGGCAAGGGCGTTGCCGTCAATGCCGAAGCGGCGCAGCGTTGGTATGAGCGCGCGCAGAAGATGGGGGTGAAGCTACCGGCCTGGACTGCCAGCAAAACCCCCATCGCGCCAGGCCCGGCGTCCGCGCCTGTGACAGCGCCACCCGTGCAGGCGCCCGCTCCAGCGCCGGTTTCCGCTCCGACGCCGGTCCCGGCACCGGTTCCGGCACCGGTTGCGGCACCAGCACCCGTTCCGCCTCCGGTCCCGACCCCAGCCCCAGCGCCAACGCCTGCAGCGCCGGCCCCAGCGCCAGCGCCGGCGCCAGTGGTGGCCGCGCCGGCGCCAGCGCCTGCACCGG
>JANOAQ010000179.1:0-1879 GCA_031411195.1 Burkholderiaceae bacterium
GAGCGCTCGGGCGACTTCCGCCCGCTGCGCTACCTGAGCAAGGGCAAGGTCGTGGTGCTGGGCCTGGTGACCACCAAGTTTGGCGAGATGGAAAGCAAAGATGCCTTGAAGCGCCGCATCGACGAGGCTGCCCGATACGCCCCACTCGACCAGATGTGCCTCAGCCCGCAATGCGGCTTCAGCAGCACCGTGCACGGCAACAACATCGCCGTGCAGGCGCAGCGCGCCAAGCTGAGGTTGGTGGTGGAGACCGCACAAGAGGTCTGGGGCTGAGGCCTTCCTTGCGGCACCGCTTAGCATTCAGCGCCCTTTGGATTTGCACAGGAGACCAACCATGAAGACGATCTATCGCACCACCCTGGCCGCTGCGGTGCTGGCCGCCACGGGCTTGGCCCAGGCCCAGGAAGTGACGCTGAAGTTTCACCACATCTGGAACACCACGGCCATGGCCTCGGTGAACGTGATCACGCCCTGGTGCGACAAGATTGCCAAGGAATCGGCCAACAAGCTCAAGTGTCAGGTGTTTCCGGCGATGAGTATGGGCGGCACGCCTTCTCAATTGGTCGACCAGGTCAAGGACGGCGTGGCCGATCTGGTCATCACCCTGCCGGGCTACACGGCAGGGCGCTTTCCTGCGCTGGAGGTGTTCGAGCTGCCATTCATGACCAATTCGGCCGAGGTGGGCGCCCGTGCCGCCTGGGACTACCTGCAGAAGTACGCCCTGAAGGAATTCCCGGGCACCAAGATTTTGGCCATCTGGGTGCACGACGAGGGTTATGTGCACACCCGCGACAAGCAGATCAAGACCCTGGTCGACTTCAAGGGCCTGAAGATGCGCGCGCCTACCCGGCAGACCAACAAGTTGCTGGCAGCACTGGGCGCATCCCCCGTGGCCATGCCGCTGCCAGGCGTGGTCGATGCGGTCAGCAAGGGCACGATCGACGGCTTCCTGCTGCCCTGGGAAGTGATGCCTTCGCTGAAGCTGCATGAGATGGTCAAGTTCCACAGCGAGACCGATCCTTCACGCCCGGCGCTGTACAGCGCAGTGTTCGTTTTCGCCATGAACCAGGCCAAGTACGACAGCCTGCCGGCCGACCTGAAGAAGGTGATCGACGCCAACGCCGGCGCGCAGTACTCGCAGGCCACTGGCAAGATCTGGGACGGCAGCCAGGCGGCGGGCCGCAAGGCCGCGCACGACCGAGGCAACACTTTCCACACGATCCCGGCCAGTGAACTCGACAACTGGATGAAGGCTGCAGCCCCGCTCTATGACGAGTTCGTGGCGGACATGGACAAGAAGAGCCTGCCTGGCAAAGTCATGCTGCAGGACGCACGCGATTTGCTGGTCAAGTACACGAAGTAAGCACGCCGGTCCACCTTGACACGCCTTGCGGGGCGCATCATTTCACCCTGTTTGGAGTGCACGGCATGCATGCCCTGTTCAAGCGCATGGCGCTGTGGTTTGCGCTGATCGGTGGTTTGGTGGCCAGCGCCCTGGCTGTGCTGACAGTGGTCAGCGTGGTGGGGCGAGCGGTGGTGTCCAAGCCCATTCCGGGCGATGTGGAACTGATGCAGATGGGCATCGCCCTGTGCATATCGCTGTGCCTTCCCTGGTGCCAGTTGCACGGGTCCAACATCATTGTCGACTTCTTTACCGAGAAGATGGGCCGGCGCAGCACCCGGGCGCTGGACGGCATCGGCTCGATCCTGCTGGCGGTGATGTGCCTGCTGCTGGCGTGGCGCACGGCTGCAGGCGCGCTGGGCGTGGCTGAGGCAGGCGAGACCACCATGATCATCGGCCTGCCCATGTGGTGGGCCTACGCCATGCTGGCGCCGGGCCTGGCGCTGACGGCGCTGATCGCGTTTTGGCAGGGCGCGC
>JANOAQ010000180.1:0-3121 GCA_031411195.1 Burkholderiaceae bacterium
GGCCGGGCAACAGGCCGGCGAGCTGGGCGCTGGTGAGGCTGCTCACCTGGGCCGTGCCGAGCGCCGCCGCTTGGGCGGTGCTCAACTGGGCCAGGGTATCGCCGCTGAGTGCACTGAGCACGGCCGTGCTGATGGCCCGCACCTGGTGGGTGGCCAGGGCGCCGATCTGGGCGCTGTTGAGCACCCCGAAGTCGTTGCTGACCAGCCCCGCCACGGCACTGGTGGACAGGCTGCGCAGTTGCTGGGTGTTGAGGGCGGCGACAAAGGTCGGGTCCAGGGCGCCGGCCTGGGTGCCGGTGAGCACACCGATCTGGCGGCTGGTGAGGTTGCTGAACTGGTCCTGCGTCAGCGAGGTCAGGTCCTCGGTGGACAGGCTCATCACTTGCTGGGTCGTCAGTGACCGCACCTGGGCCGAGGTCAAGGCCTGCAGCTGGGTGACCGACAGCTTGTCGATCTGCAGCGTGCTCAGCGCATTGATCTGGGTCGTGGTGAGGCTGGCCACGGTCTGTGCCGACAGGCCGGCCAGTTCGGCGGTGACGATTGCCTGTATCTGCACGGTCGTCATCGACGTGAGCTGCGCCGCCGACAGGGCGTCGAAGTCGTTGCTGGTCATCGCGGAGATGCCCGCCGTCGAGATCGCCCGCAGCTGGGTCGATGACATCAGCGTGAAGTCGGTGGGATCGAACGCCCCGACCTGCGCGGCAGTCAGCCCGCTCACACGGGTGGCCGGGATGGCAACCACCTGGTCTGCTGTGAGTGCGCCGATCTGGTCGATGCTGAACGCCGCCCATTCAATCGCCGTCAGTGCAGCGATCTGTGCCGTCGTCATCGCAGCGATTTCGGCGGGGGTCAGGTTCGAGATATTGGTGGCCATGGTTCTAGATCCTTCGGCGCAAATGAATGCAGCAGTCTTTGGTGCGGGCGGCGTTGGTGTCGGTGTCCGGGCAGGGCATGGACGGCACCTTCGACGCGTTCCTCGTCGGCATATCGGGCCCTGGGGGACCCAACTTGAGCGCAAAGCCGATGTGGCGGCCCTTCGCCCCTTTTATTCACACTGCCTGCAAGCTTGAGGCTCAAGGAAATCTGCATCGGGCCGAAAAAAGCTTGTTTGGCGACGCTTATCTGATCTCTCGGTCGAGGGGTCGCAGGCACCATGGCCTGGCATCAACCATTGGGGTTGCTGCCCCTGTGCCATGGCCGACGCGCAAGAACGCAACCTTCCAGCATCCGAACGCAAGATCCGCAAGGCCCGCAGCGAAGGCCAGGTGGCGCGTTCGCGCGACCTGGCCCATCTGCTGGTGGTGGGCGGCGGCGGCGCGCTGCTGGCCGCACTGATGCCGCGCCTGGCCGACTGGCTGGGCCGCCTGCTCAGCACCGGCTTGCGGTTTGATGCCCAACTGCTGGCCGAGCCCGATGCCATGGTGCGCCGGCTGTCCGAGCTGACGTGGGCCTGGATGGTGGTGCTGCTGCCGCTGGGCGCCCTGGCCCTGGCCCTGGCCGCAGGCGCCAGCGTGGCCTCGGGCGGCTGGAACTTCACCCTCAAGCCCATCGCACCGAACTTCGGCAAGCTCAACCCGCTGGCGGGCCTGGGCCGCATGGTGTCGGGCCAGCACTTGGGGGATCTGGCCAAGGCCTGCTTCCTGGCCCTGTTGCTGGGCATCGTGGGCGCCACCTGGCTGTACTGGCACTTCGGCCAGTTTCACGACGCCTTGGCCATGCCCCTGCCGGTGGCGCTGGTGCATACCGGCCAGTCCCTGCTGAACGGGATGATGCTGCTGTGCATCGTGCTGCTGGTATTTGCCGCCATCGATGTGCCACTGCAGCGCCTGATGCTGGCCAACCGCCTGAAGATGAGCACCCAGGAAGCCAAGCAGGAGCACAAGGAGTCCGAAGGCAACGTCGAAGTCAAGGGCCGCATCAAGGCGCGCATGCGCGAGATGTCGCGCAAGCGCATGCTCGCCGCCGTGCCCAAGGCCGACCTGGTGGTGATGAACCCCACCCACTACGCCGAGGCGCTGAAGTACGACGAAGGCCAGATGGCCGCGCCGCGCATGGTGGCCAAGGGCGCCGACCTGATGGCGCTGAAGATCCGCGACCTGGCCCGCGAGCACAAGGTGCCGGTGCTGGAGGCGCCGCCCCTGGCCCGCGCCCTGTACGCCCACGGCGAGGTGGGCCGCGAGATTCCCGCCCGCCTGTTCTCGGCCGTGGCCCAGGTGCTGGCCTATGTCTACCAATTGCGCGCGGCCATGGCCGGCCGCGGCGCCATGCCCCACGACCTGCCGCCCATCGTGGTGCCGGCCGATCTTGATCCCCACACCGCCGAGGCCGCCGCGGCCCCGGCCGACGCGGACACGCCCTGAGCGATGAACACCTTCATAGAACAACTCAAGGCCCTGCTGGGCGGTCGCCTGGCCACCCAGGCGGCGGCGAAGCTGGGCATCGGTGCCACGGTGCTGAAATCGCTGGGCGCGCCCATCTTCATCGTGCTGGTGCTGGCAATGATGGTGCTGCCGCTGCCGCCGTTTGCGCTGGACCTGCTGTTCACCTTCAACATCGCCATGGCGCTGATGGTGGTGATGGTGGCCGCCCACATGGTCAAGCCGCTCGACTTTGCGGCCTTTCCCACGGTGCTGCTCGTCACCACCTTGCTGCGGCTGAGCCTGAACGTGGCGTCCACCCGGGTGGTGCTGCTCGAGGGCCACAACGGCCCGGGCGCTGCCGGCAAGGTGATCGAGAGCTTCGGCCACTTTCTGGTGGGTGGCAATTTCGCGGTCGGCCTGATCGTGTTCGCCATCCTGGTGGTCATCAACTTCATCGTGGTGACCAAGGGCGCCGAGCGCATTGCCGAGGTGGGGGCGCGCTTCACCCTGGACGCCATGCCCGGCAAGCAGATGGCCATCGACGCCGACCTGAACGCCGGCCTGATCGACGAGAAGGAAGCCAAGCGCCGCCGCCAGGAAGTGGGCAACGAGGCCGAGTTCTTCGGCTCCATGGACGGTGCCAGCAAGTTCGTGCGCGGCGACGCCATCGCCGGCATGCTGATCCTGGTGATCAACATCGTCGGTGGCTTCATCATCGGCGTGACCAGCCACGGCTTGAGCGCATCCCAGGCGGCCGATCA
>JANOAQ010000181.1:0-7170 GCA_031411195.1 Burkholderiaceae bacterium
GACCCCGCCCGCGAAGTCCTCGGCGAGGTGTTCGGCTACGACGCCTTCCGCGGCCTGCAGCAGCCGATCGTCTCGCACACCATCGGCGGCGGCGATTCGCTGGTGCTCATGCCCACCGGCGGCGGCAAGAGCCTGTGCTACCAGGTGCCGGCCATTGCCCGCCACCGCGCCGGCCAGGGCGTGACGCTGGTGGTGAGCCCGCTGATCGCCCTGATGCACGACCAGGTGGGCGCGCTGGACGAGGCGGGCGTCAAGTCGGCCTTCCTGAACAGCTCGCTCGAAGGCGACGAGGCCCGGCGCGTCGAGCGCGACCTGATGGCCGGCACCCTGGTGCTGCTGTACGCCGCGCCCGAGCGCATCCTCACGCCGCGCTTTCTGGCCATGCTCGATTCGCTGCACGAACGCGGGCTGCTCAGCCTGATCGCCATCGACGAGGCGCACTGCGTCAGCCAGTGGGGCCATGATTTCCGCGAAGAGTACCTGGGCTTGTCGCAGCTGCACGAGCGCTACCCCAGCGTGCCGCGCATCGCCCTGACCGCCACCGCCGACGCGCACACCCGCGCCGACATCGTCGAGCGCCTGGCACTCGAATCGGCGCAGCTCTTCGTGGCCAGTTTCGACCGGCCCAACATCCGTTACACCATCGTCGAGAAAGACGAGCCGCGCAAGCAATTGCTGCGCTTCCTGCGCGACGAGCACGACGGTGACGCCGGCATCGTCTACTGCCAAAGCCGCAAGAAGGTGGAAGAAACCGCGGCCTGGCTGGCCGACGAGGGTCTGAGCGCGCTGCCTTACCACGCCGGGCTGGACGCCAACGTGCGCCGCCGCCACCAGGACCGCTTCCTGCGCGAAGACGGCATCGTGATGGTGGCCACCATCGCCTTCGGCATGGGCATCGACAAGCCCGACGTGCGCTTTGTGGCCCACCTCGACCTGCCCAAGAACATCGAAGGCTATTACCAGGAGACCGGCCGCGCCGGCCGCGACGGCGCGCCGGCCACCGCCTGGATGGCCTACGGCCTGGCCGACGTGGTCAACCAGCGCCGCATGATCGACGAAGGCGAAGCGGGCGACGACTTCAAGCGCCTGCAGCGCGGCAAGCTCGATGCCCTGCTGGCCCTGGCCGAGGCCCACGATTGCCGGAGGGTGCGCTTGCTGGCGTATTTCGATGAACCGAGCACCCCTTGCGGCAATTGCGACAACTGCCTGCAGCCGCCGCCGCTGTGGGATGCCACCGATGCGGCGCGCAAGGCGCTCAGTTGCATCTACCGCTTCCACCAGCAAAGCGGCTTTGGCTTCGGTGCGGGCCACTTGATCGACGTGCTGCGCGGCAAGGTGACCGACAAGGTGACGCAGCGTGGGCACGAGCGCCTGTCCACCTTCGGCGTCGGCGCCGACATCGGCGAGCAGCAGTGGCGCGGCGTGCTGCGCCAGTTGATTGCGCTGGGCCATGTGCACAGCGTGGGCGAGTTCAACACCCTGGAGCTGGCCGACAGCGCGCGTGCCGTGCTGCGCGGTGAGGTGCCGGTGATGCTGCGGGTGCCGGCCGAGGCGCCGCCGCGCAGCCGCAAGGGCGCGCGCACCAGCAGCGTTGCACGCGCTGGCGCCAGCAAGCCGCCACCGCTGCCGCTGGATGAGGCGGCGCTGGCGCGATTTGCCGCGCTCAAGGCCTGGCGGGCCGAGATCGCGCGCGAACACAACCTGCCGGCCTACGTGGTTTTCCACGACGCCACGCTGGCCGAAATGGCGCGCGCTGCACCCGAATCGCTGCACGCCCTGGGTGGCATCAGCGGTGTCGGCGCCAAGAAGCTCGAAGCCTATGGTCAAGCCATCCTGCGGGTCTTGCAGGCTGGCGAGGTTGACCGGATCGACACCCACTGATTGCAGGCGCGTAGCCGCCCAATTGCCGGGACGAGCGTGCGGTACGGGCGCCCATAATCTGGCTGGCCCTTGATTGGTTCCAGGCATGTCGTCCACCCCTGCTGGTTTGTCGCCCGACGCCAAAGCGCCTCCGCCTGCAGCCGTTCGTGCTGCCGCCTGGCCGCGCCTGCCCTTGGCCTTGGGTGCGCTGGGCAGCATGCTGTTGGCCATCCTGGCCAGTCTGCAGCTCGGCTGGCCAGGGGGTGTCGCGGTGCTGGCCTGGTGCCTGGCGCCTTTTCCGCTGGTACTGGGGGTCTGGGCGGCTCGGCAGCTGGCCGCCGCCGCAGCGCAGGCCCGGTTGCTGGCCAGCAGTACCGCGCAGCTGGCGGCCGCCCAGGCCCAGGTTCAACAACTGCAGTTGGCCGAACAGGTGGTGGCCCTGGGCAGCTTTGATTGGCACCCCATCACCGATGACCTGTCCTGGTCTGACGGCCACTACCGCTTGTGGGGCCGGCAGCCCGGCGCGCTGGTGCCAGACTACATTGTGTTCCGCCAGGGTGTGCACCCGGAAGATCTGGCCGAGCTGGAGACCGAGGTGCAGCGTGCGCTGACCCAGGGCGGCCAATACGACTTCCGCCACCGGGTGCGCTGGCCCGATGGCACCGTGCGCCATGTGCATGCACGGGGCACCGTCACCCTGGACGGCCTGGGCCGTGCAGCGCGCATGCTGGGCACCGTGCAGGACATCACCGCTGAACTGCAGGCCCAGGCCCACCTGCAGTTGCACCGGTTTGCGCTGGACACCATTGCCGAGCCGATCAGCGTGGTCGACGCCGACGGTGTCTACCGCTTGGTCAACAGCGGCTGGAGCCGCGCCACGGGCATGCCGGCATCGGCCATCGTCGACCAACCCGCCTCCACCCAGGTTCCAGGCGTCTCCAGCCCGGAGCGACGCGCCATGCAGGCGCGCTGCATGGCCACTGGCGAGGTGCAGGTGTTGCTGGCCGAGCTCGACTTGCCAACGCAGGGGCGGCGCTGGTGGGAAACCACCATGTTTCCCTTCAGCGATGCGCCTACTGGCCGGCGCGGGGCGGTGAAGGTCTCGCGTGATGTCACGGCCCGGCAAACCGCCGACAGGGCGCTGGCCACCAGCGTCGACAACCTGCGCCTGACGCTCAACGCCACTGGTGATGCGATCTTCGCGGCCAGCGCCGATGCCAACCACGAGCCATTGCTGTTCGTCAACGACCGGATGCTGCAGATGTGGCGCATCCCGCCCGAGCGCGCTGCCGCCCTGACACCGGCCGACCTGATGGCCTGCATGCGGCCCCTGTTCATGAACCCGGAGCGTGAGTTCGCCCGGGTGGCTCAAGTGATCGCCAGCCAAGCCGTGCAGGAAGACCGGCTCAAGCTCAATGATGGCCGGGTGCTGTTGCGCCGCTGCATACCGGCGGCCGATACAGGGCGCGGGGTGCGGGTCTGGGGCTTTCGTGACATCACCATCGAGGCCCGGGCCCAGGCCGGCCTGCGCGCGGCCGAAGCCCAGCAGCGTGCCCTGCTGGCCGCCTTTCCTGGTTACATCGCCTGCCTGGATGCCAGCCTGCGCTACACCTACATGAATGCGCGCCTGGCCAATCTGCTGGGCGGCACCCCGGAGTCGCTGGTGGGCCGCAGCCTGTCCGACGTGGCCACGCCCGATCGCCTGCCCCAGCTCAGCCGGCAAGTGGCGCGGGCACTGGATGGCGAGGTCATCCACTTCGAGCGCCTGCACCCGGCCCAAAACGGTCGGCCCGAGATGCATCTGCTCATGACACTCGCCCGCGGGCTGGACCGGCAGACCGGCGAGGCTGTCTGCTATGCCTTCGGCACCGACATCACGCCGCAGAAGCAGACCGAGGCCGCCTTGTTGACCGCCCGCGACGAGGCGCAGGCCGCCATCCGGGCCATGACGGCCGCCCGGGCTGAACCTTCGGCGCCCGGGCCAGCGCCTGCGGGCCACCGCCCGGGCCGCGTGCTCTACATCGAGGACAACCCGGCCAACACCCTGTTGATGACGGTGCTGTTCGAGCGCTTGCCGCACCTGCAGCTGCAGTGTGAATCGCAGGCCCCGGTCGGGTTGGAGCGTGCGCTGGCCGACCCGCCTGACCTGGTCCTTCTCGACATCCAGATGCCCGTGCTCGATGGCTACGAGGTGCTGCGCCGCCTGCGGGCCGCGCCACAAACGCGCCAGCTGCCAGTGGTGGCCGTGACCGCCAACGCCATGCCGCAAGACCGGGCGCGCGGGTTGGCCGCAGGCTTCAACGCCTACCTCACCAAGCCGCTGGAACTGGCGCACCTGCAGGCCGTTCTGGCAGCGTACCTGCCCGACGCCGACCTGGGAATCTGATCGGTCCTGAACGACCGCACGGCCCGGCCCGCGCTGTGCGGCGCCGCACGGCGCGCCGGGGCCCGCCCGTTATCATGGTCGGTTGCCCTCAGCCGATTGCCGCCATGCCCCGCCCCGCCCCTGAACCACTCGCCCAGTCGATGTCAAAAGGGCCTGACCGGCCCTTGCCGGTGGGCACCACCCAGCTGCAGATCCGTGGCGCACGCACCCACAACCTCAAGAACATCGACCTGGACATTCCCAAGCACGCGCTGGTGGTGATCACCGGGCTGTCGGGCAGTGGCAAGAGCAGCCTGGCCTTCGACACCCTGTATGCCGAGGGCCAGCGCCGGTATGTGGAAAGCCTGAGCGCCTATGCGCGCCAGTTCCTGCAGCTGATGGACAAGCCCGACGTGGACGTGATCGAAGGCTTGAGCCCGGCCATCAGCATCGAGCAGAAGGCGACCAGCCACAACCCGCGCAGCACCGTGGGCACGGTCACCGAAATCCACGACTACCTGCGCCTGCTGTACGCCCGCGCCGGCACGCCCTTCTGCCCCGACCATGAATTGCCCTTGCAGGCCCAGAGCGTGGGCCAGATGGTGGACGCCGTGCTGGCCTTGCCCGAAGACACGCGCCTGATGATCCTCAGCCCCGTGGTGCGTGACCGCAAGGGCGAGTTCGTCGAGCTGTTTGCCGACATGCAGGCGCGCGGTTACGTGCGCTTTCGCATCGACGGCCAGGTGGTGGAAGCGGCCGACCTGCCCGAGCTGAAGAAGAACGAGAAGCACGACATCGACGTGGTGATCGACCGCCTGAAGGTGCGGCCCGACATCAAGCAGCGCCTGGCCGAGAGCTTCGAGGCCGCGCTGCGCGCCGCCGACGGCAAGGCCCTGGCGCTGGAGATGGATTCAGGGAAAGAGCACCTGTTTTCCAGCAAGTTCGCCTGCCCGGTGTGCAGCTACGCCCTGCCCGAGCTGGAGCCACGGCTGTTCAGCTTCAACGCGCCGATGGGTGCCTGCCCGCACTGCGACGGCCTGGGCCAGCAGACCGTATTCGACCCCGAGCGCGTGGTGGCCTTCCCCAGCCTCAGCCTGGCTGGTGGTGCCGTCAAGGGCTGGGACCGGCGCAATGCCTACACCCACTCGATGCTGGAGAGCGTGGCCAGGCACTACGCCTTCGACATCGACACGCCGTATGAAGCGCTGCCTGGCACGGCCCAGCAGGTGCTGCTGTACGGCTCGGCCGGTGACGACATCGAGTTCATCTACGAGGCTGAAACCGCCAAATCGGGCAAGGGCGGCAAACCCCGCCAGGTGAAGCGATCGCACCCCTTCGAAGGCATCATTCCCAACTTCGAGCGGCGCTTTCGCGAAACCGATTCGGTCACCGTGCGCGAAGACCTGGCCCGCTACCAGGCCGCCAAGCCCTGCAGCCACTGTGGCGGCACACGGCTGCGGCGCGAAGCGCGGCATGTGTTCCTGGTGGGCAAGGACACCAGCGTGCCGCGCCAGGCCATCTACCAAGTGGAGCACGCTACGTTGGCAGAAAGCCTGACCTACTTCGAGGCCCTGCAATTGCAGGGCAGCAAGGCCGAGATCGCCGACAAGGTGGTGCGCGAGATCCGCGCGCGGCTGAAGTTCCTGAACGACGTGGGGCTGAACTACCTCAGCCTTGATCGCAGTGCCGACACGCTCAGCGGTGGCGAGGCCCAGCGCATCCGCCTGGCCAGCCAGATCGGCAGCGGCCTGACGGGGGTGATGTACGTGCTCGACGAGCCCAGCATCGGCCTGCACCAGCGTGACAACGAGCGCCTGATCGGCACCCTGCGCCACCTGCGTGACCTGGGCAACAGCGTGCTGGTGGTCGAGCACGACGAGGACATGATCCGCGCTGCCGACCATGTGATCGACATGGGCCCCGGGGCCGGCATCCACGGCGGGCGCGTCATCGCCCAGGGCACGCCCGACGAGGTGGCCGCCCATCCCGACAGCCTGACCGGCCGCTATTTGGCGCACACCCTGCGCATCGAGGTGCCCAAAAAGCGCCACACCTGGCAGCCTGACTACGTGGCCCCGCCCGAGCCGGCGCCGGTGCCCACCAAGGGCCGTGCCAAGCCCGAGCCACAGCCGATGTGGCCGCGCTTTGCCGCCACGCCGGCCAGTTGCCTGCGCATCGTCAACGCCCGTGGCAACAACCTGAAGAACGTGACCGCCGAAGTGCCGGTGGGCCTGCTCACCTGCGTGACGGGTGTGTCGGGCTCGGGCAAGAGCACGCTGATCAACGACACGCTCTACACGGCGGTGGCCAAGAAGCTGTACCACGCGCATGCCGAGCCGGCGCCCCACGATGAGATCGAAGGCCTGGAAGCCTTCGACAAGGTGATCAACGTCGACCAGAGCCCCATCGGCCGCACGCCGCGCAGCAACCCGGCCACCTACACGGGGTTGTTCACGCCCATCCGCGAGCTGTTTGCCGAAGTGCCGATGGCGCGCGAGCGCGGCTATGGCGCCGGGCGTTTCAGCTTCAACGTCGGCGCGGCGGCCGGCGGTGGCCGCTGCGAGGCCTGCCAGGGCGACGGCGTGCTGAAGGTGGAGATGCACTTCCTGCCCGACGTCTACGTGCCCTGCGACACCTGCGCCGGCAAGCGCTACAACCGCGAGACGCTGGAGGTGCAGTACAAGGGCAAGAACATCCACGAGGTGCTGGCCTTGACGGTGGAAGCTGCGCACGCCTACTTCAATGCCGTGCCGGCGCTGGCGCGCAAGCTGCAGACTCTGCTGGACGTGGGCCTGGGCTACATCACCCTGGGCCAGAGCGCCACCACCCTGAGCGGCGGCGAAGCCCAGCGCGTGAAGCTGGCACTCGAATTGAGCAAGCGCGACACCGGCCGCACGCTCTACATCCTGGACGAGCCCACCACCGGCTTGCACTTTGCCGACATC
>JANOAQ010000182.1:0-14693 GCA_031411195.1 Burkholderiaceae bacterium
GGCGTCAGGCGCATCAGGCCCGTCAGGGGCGTCAAGCAGGCGGCCAGCATAAGCGGGCTGACTTCTGTGCGCGGCGCCATCTCTGCGCTAGGATTCCCCCGCAATTCGAGGTGCGCCACGCGGTGCGCCACCGTCATCAACCCCCGCACCGGGGCGGGCGAAACGGCGAAAAGCTAGTAACGGCGCGGGTTTGCGGAGGTTTGGGGGTAGCTGGAAATCAGCCGCCAAAGCGGGTCTTGCCCCCGCAACCATAGATTCTCGATCAAAAACAATAACTTACGAATCGGCCAAAAGCCGCCCCAATGGGCGGCTTTTTGCTTTGTGACGAGGTTTGTGGCGAGGTCTGTGTCGTCACAGACCCGGCCTGATCGCGAAATGACCATTGGGCACTGTGGCGTTGGGCCGAGCATCGGTCCATGAGCCACGCGGTCGCTGCGGCCGGCGACCCATGGGAGATGTGCCGTCACAGGAAACGGGTGGCGCTGTGGGGGCCCAGCCTGACATTGCAGCCGCGCTCGTGGTCTGCGATGCCGGTTGCGCTCAGATGCGCCAACGCGCCCAGCAGGTGATCTCGATCTGCTTCTGGACGGCCGCGCGCATGTCTACAGGCCCCAGCCTCTTCGAGGCGCACCACGGTGTGAAGCCCCCGACCGAAGCCCTACGCCATGGGCGAGTCCGCTTCAACTGGCGGTGGCCCGTGCGCGGTCTGCAAACCTCTCATACCGCCAACGTCAAGCGCAGTGTGGCCTGCGTCGCTGACGATAGAGAATTCATCAAGGATCTCTCGGAGTTCAACGGCGCTGAGAGCGACCTGCCACTGCAGCGCCTGGAGAAGTCCGTGCTGGGAGGGGAGGACTCCGAAATTGTGAGCCTGGACTAGTCTTCCAGGGCATGCACCATGCCGTCCAGGCGCAGCGTGCGCAGCTGGTCCAGGGTGTGTTCGTTGAGCATGGTCGGGAGGTCAACTGCTGACAGCTGACAGCGAGGCGACGACAACCAGAGACGGTGCGCTGGTCTACAACTGGTGGAGTTGGTGCTGCCGTGCGGCCAACGCGACGGCGCGCATGGAGGCCATCACGAGCCGGCCGCTGCTGCTGGCAGCGATGGGCCGGGCCGCGCACAGCGGCGAGCAGACACCGCTGTACCCGACGCGTCGCCCACCTAGGCCGAGGCAAACTAAGACCTGCAACTCGCCAGTCAAGCTACCGAGGTGGCGGCCTGACTCAACCCAACGAGCCCCCGTGATTTCCGGGGCGGTTCAAGGAACGACCATGACCAGTCCGATGTATACCTTCGCAGTTCCCGTCTTCAAGCAAATGCTGATGGCGCTCAAAGCCGTACTGGAGCAGGCGAGTACGCACGCCACGGCGCACTCGATTGCGCCCGATGCCTTGCTGCAGGCGCGCCTGTACCCGGACATGTTTGCGTTGGCCAAGCAGGTGCAGATCGCGGCCGAATTTGCGCGTGGAGTGTCTGCGCGCCTGGCTGGTGTCGAGACCCCCACCCAGGAGGGACAGGAGAAGAGCTTTGCTGATCTTGATGTCCTGTTGGCCCAGACGGTGAGCTTTTTGGATGGCTTGAGCGCATCGCAGTTCGAAGGCAGCGAAAGCAGAGAAATCATCTTGCGTCCCGGTACACCGAAGGAGAAGAGGCTGATCGGCCAAACCTATCTGGCCAACTACGGCCTGCCGCAGTTCTTCTTTCATGTCACCACTGCGTATGCCATCCTGCGCCATAACGGGATCGTCATCGGCAAGCGTGACTACATGGGCGTGTATTGACCGGCGACCGATGCTGCTAGCTTCAGGTGACCTCGCGATCCTTCGACCCCTCAGTTTCCGCAGCTGATTGACACGTAGCGGCGCGAGCGACTGCTCTGGATCGATCAATTCAGAACTGCGAATGTCATTGACGGGCCGGGTGCAGGCCGCTGTGCACGTCCGTGAGAACTGCGAGATTCACCTGCACCACCCGCGAGCGGCGGCACTGGCGTCAAGCCCGGCCGGCCCGCTGGAGCACGGCGTTCGGGCTCAGTTGCCGTGCAGGGCGCTGGCCGTCATGGCGATGAAGCTGGCCTGGTGCGCAGGATCCAGCCAGCGTGTCACCACCACCGCCTGCAGCTCGGGATCCACCCAGACCATGTGGCCGCCGGCACCCTGCATGAACATCGCGCCTGCCGATGGGCCCTCGAACAGCCGGCCTTCGGGGTTCAGCCACACCAGCCAGCCGTAGAACGGCGCGATCGCGGCGGGCTGGCCCATGCGGCGCACCCAATCCGCGGACAGCAACGCCCGGCCCTGATGCGTGCCGCCATCCAGCAGCAGCTGGCCCAGCCGGGCCAGGTCGCGGGCGCTGACCTCCACGCCGCCGCCCCAGTGCGTACCGCCGGGAACCGAGGGTAAGCGCCGGCCGTCCAGCATGATCCAGGCTTCGTCGTAGCCTTCCCAGCGGAAGGTGTCCTGCGCGCCCAGCGGTTGCAGCAGCGCGTGTTGCATCACCTGTTGCAGCGGTTCGCGGAACAGGTGCAGCAAGGCCAGCGAGAGCTGGTTGATGCGCACGTCGTTGTATTCCCAGTAGCTGCCCGGCACCTGCAGCGGGCGGCTTCCACCCTTGGGGCCGCCGGCGGGGCGCGGGTCGTGTGCAACCTTCCGCCAGCGGTCCACCTGGTCTGGCAGGCCAAAGCAGCTGCCCTCCCACTCACTGGTCTGTTCCAGCAGATGGCGCCAGGTGATGGGCGCGTTGTGCGGCGTGTCGAAGCCGATGCCGGGCAGCTGTGCGGCCACCGGCCGGTCGACGTCGGGCAGCAGCCCGCGCGCCTGCGCCACACCGGCCAGCAGGGCCAGGCAGGTCTTGGCCACGCTGAAGGTCTGGTCGGATCGCCCGGGTTGGCCCCAGGCGGCGATCTCAACGCCGTGCTGCCACACCACGCCGCTGCAGGGACCGCGCTCGTGCACGGGGCCGCGCAGGCGGTTCCAGGGCGGAGGGTCGTCGTGGTGCACGCCGAAGCGCCGCGGCTCGCGCAGCGGATCTCGCGTCCAGGGCGTCTCGTGGGCTTCGGCGAAGGCGGTTGCCAATGCCAGGGGCTGTAAAGCAGATGTGGACATGGGCTGCAGTCTAGGGGCCGCGACACTTTGCGCCTGTCAAACGGCCACGATCCGGCTGCAATTCGAGATGTTTGAATGCTCGCTTCGGGTCGAGGCTCTGTGGAAACCCCTCTTGATGCCGCTGCATTTATCGCCTGGCGTATTGATCCAGATCGAGTACCGTGGCGGGTATGGCTGGCGACATCGAAGGTCAGGATCAAACGCTGAGTGTTCCGTTCCTCCAGCAACTGGACGACTGGATCGCCGAAGACAGCACGGTCCGAGTCATCGACGTGTTGATCGAAGGAGTCGACCTGAAGCAGCTTGGCTTCGACCGCGCCGAACCGGCAGGGAACGGTCGAACAGGGTTTGAGGTTGCCCCTGTCGGCGCAGAGAACCTGCCAGGCCGGGTGGGGTCAACCACTGCGGTGGAAGCCGGCAACGGGCCTGCGGCCTGGCAGATCCAACACTCCGCCGCTGGCCTGCCCTGGGTCTAAACCCTCAATTGACCGCTGTCTGCTGTCCGCATAGATTCAGGTCAATTGGTCGGAGAACAGAGGAGACACCATGATTGGCAGGTATTTGGTCGCAGCGGCATTGGCCCTGTGCGCCGGCACGGCGCTTGCGCAAGCCAAGGAGATCAAGATCGGCGTGGTGTACGACCTGACCGGCGCGTTTGCCGCAGGCGGGTCCAACGCGTCCTACTTGGGCACCAAGTACGCGATCGACATGATCAACGAGCGCGGTGGTGTCGAGGGCGTGAAGATCAAGCCGATCTATGTCGATGCGCAGTCCAAGGCCGATGTGGCAATCAACGAGACCGAGCGCCTGCTGAACCAGGAAAAGGTCGACATGATCATGGGCGTGTTCTCCAGCGCCCACTGCGTACCCATGGCGCAGAAGGTCGATGCTGCCAAGCGCTTCATGTGGGCCAACGTGTGCGTGGCCTCGGCGGTGTTCAAGGACAAGAAGCTGACCAATGTGTTCCGGGCCCAGGTGCATTCCGACCAGTTCGGCGAAGCGTCCTGCACCTTCCTGAATGAGCAGGCCAAGGCGCGGCTCGGCAAGGACCCCAAAGACCTGAAGGTGGCCATCATCTATGAAGACGGCCCCTATGGGTCGGGCGTGGCGTCGGGCAATGAAAGTGCATGCAAACGCTACGGCATGGAGGTGGTGCTGAAGGAAGGCTATGCGGCCACCTCGCCCGACCTGTCACCGCTGGTGACCAAGCTGCGCCGAACGCGTGCCGACGTCATCCTGCACACCGGCTACAACCCCGACATCACGCTGTTCCTGCGTCAGGCCAAGGAACAGGGCCTGAAGTGGGCGGCGCTGATCGGGCACGGCGCCGGCTATGGCCAGTTCGACAAGCTGTTTGCCACCTTCAAGGAAGACGCCAACTTCATCTACAACGTCGACCCGGTGGCCGCACAGCTGCTCGACCCGAAGACGCTCGCACCTGGCATGGGCGATCTGACGCGCGAGATGGTGCGCCGCTACAAAGCCGACGTCAAAGGCGACGAGGTGCCGCCCCACCTGTCGATGGGCTTCAACCAGGCCTGGATCTTCTTCTCCGACGTGATGCCGCGCGCTATCAAGAAGCATGGCGGCTTCGACCCCGAGGCACTGCGCAAGGCGGCGGTGGAAACCGACATCCCGGTAGGCGGCACGATCCAGGGCTACGGTGTCAAGTTCTTTCCCCCGGGCCACGCCATGGCCGGCCAGAACGAGCGCTCGTCACCGGTGGTGATGCAGTACTCGGCCAATGACACCTTCATCGTCTGGCCTTCGGCGATCAAGACCAAGGACCCGGTGCTGCCGCTGCCCGCAGGCCACGGCTACGCGCGCTGAGCGGGCCTCTGGTTCATGTTGCTGTCGGTTCAGGGCCTGACGAAGAAGTTCGGCGGCTTCACAGCCGTCGACGGCGTGTCGTTCGGCTTGGCCAAGGGTGAAATCCTGGGTCTGATCGGGCCCAACGGTTCGGGCAAGAGCACCACCTTCAACGTGATGGCCGGGCTCTACGCGCCCACTGCGGGCACGATCACGCTCGACGGCCGCAGCATCGGCGGCCTGCCGCCCAACGAGATCTGCCGCCGCGGGCTGGCGCGCACCTTTCAGATCCCGCGGCCGTTCCGCAAGCTGTCCGTGCTGGAGAACGCCACGCTGGCGGCCTTCTACGGGTCGCGCGAGCGCATCTCGCGTGAGCGTGCCGAGCAGCAGGCGCGTGATGCGCTGCGGCTGATCGGCCTGCCCACCGATGCACAGGCCCGTGTCGACGGCATGGGCGCAGCCGGCCTGAAGAAGCTGGAGATGGCCCGGGCGTTGGCCACCCAGCCCACGCTGCTGCTGGCCGATGAAAGCCTGGGGGGCCTGGACGAGGCCGAGATGAACCAGGCCGCCGACATGCTCAAGCGCATCCGCGACGAGCGCGGCATCACCATCATCTGGGTGGAACACATCATGGGCGTGCTGATGCGCGTGATCGACCGTTGCCTGGTGCTGGACCACGGCGTCGTCATTGCCGAAGGCAAGCCGGCCGAGGTGACACGGGACCCGAAGGTGATCGAGGTCTACCTGGGCACCGACGCCACCCAGGTGCAGCAACAGATCTCGGCGCAGCAGACCTGATGGCCAACGCCGCGCCGATGCTCAAGCTCGACAACGTCAGCGCCGGCTATGACGGCTTCCAGGCCTTGTTCGGCGTGTCGCTTGAAGTGCGTGCGGGCGAGTCGGTGGCCGTGATCGGGCCGAACGGCGCTGGCAAGACCACGCTGCTGCGCGCCATCTCCAAGCTGATCGACACCCGCGAGGGCGACCTGGTGATGGAGGGCCGGCGCTACAACGACCGGCCGGCGCATGAAATCATCTCGCTGGGCATTGCGCATGTGCCCGAAGGGCGGCGGCTGTTTCCGCGCTTGAGCGTCGAAGAGAACCTGAAGATGGGAGCCTTCCTGCCTGCAGCACGCGTGCAGTACGCGCAGCGGCTGGAGATGGTTTACGCGCTGTTCCCGCGCATGAAGGAGCGCCGCGCCCAACTGGCCGGCACGATGTCGGGCGGTGAGCAGCAGATGTGCGCGATCGGCCGTGCGTTGATGAGCGGCCCCAAGCTGCTGCTGCTCGATGAGCCATCGGCCGGCCTGGCGCCGCTGATCGTGCAGTCGATTTTCGAGGTCATCCGCAAGATGGGCGCCGAAGGCTACACGGTGCTGATCGTCGAGCAGAACATCCAGCAGGTGCTGAAGGTCGTTGACCGCGCCTACCTGCTCGAGACAGGCCGAATCCGGCAGAGCGGCCGGGCCGCCGAACTGCTGGCCAGCGACGAGATCCGCAAGGCCTATCTGGGGGTGTGACTTGCAAGTCTTCGACATCTTCCTGCTCGAAGCGGTGCTCAACGGCCTGCTGCTGGGCGGGCTGTTCGCGCTGTTGTCGCTGGGGTTGAACCTGATCTTCGGCGTGATCGACGTGGTGTGGATCTGCTATGACGAGCTGAACATGGTGGGCATGTACGCCATCTACTGGCTGCACTCGGTGCACGGCGTGCCGCTGCCAGCAGCGATGGCGCTGGGCATCGCCTTCGTCGCCCTGCTGGGTGCGGCGATGCACCAGCTGGTGATCAAACCGGTGTTGAACGCCGAGCCGATCAACCAGTTGCTGGTCACCGGCGGCGTGCTGTTTCTGTTGCAGGCGCTGGCCACGGTGGTGTTCGGCGTCGAGTTCCGCAACATCGGCGTGCGGTTGCCTGCGGTTCCGGTGGGTGAACTGAGCTTCTCGATGGCGCGCATCATCGCCTTCGTCGTGGCGGCCATCGCCATCGGCGTGACCTATGTGTTCCTCAACCGCACCTACGTCGGCACGGCCATCCGCGCCATCAGCCAGGACCGCACCATCATGCCGCTGATGGGCGTGAATGCGTCGCGCATCTACCTGCTCACCTCGGCCATCGGCGGTGGCCTGGCGGGGCTGGCCGCCTGCCTGCTGGTGCTGCAGTACGACGTGCATCCTGCCATCGGCCTGTCGTTCGGCCCGCTGACCTTCCTGATCTGCGTGCTGGGCGGCCTGGGCAACCTGGTCGGCGGCTTTGTCGCGGCCTTTGTGTTCGCGCAGTTCATCTCGGTCGGCGGCTTCTTCTTCCACTTGGAGTGGGGCTACGTGATGGCCTTCGTGTTCTTCATCATGGTGATGTTCTGGAAGCCTGAAGGCCTGCTGGCCCGCCGCTCATGAACGCCGCGCCGCAATCCCGTGCCACGCCGATGCGCCTGCTGGCTGGCGGGCTGCTGGCGGCGTTGGTCATCGCGCCGCAGCTGGGCCTGGGCGACTACACGCTGCACCTGATGGTGATGGCGCTGCTGTGGTCCACCGTCTACACCAGCTGGTCGATCATGGGGCGGCTGGGTCTGGTCAGCTTCGGCCATGGTGCGTTCCTGGGCATCGGCGCTTATGCCGTGGTGCTGATGTGGAACGTCTACGGCGTGTCACCGTGGTTGGGCCTGCTGGTCGGCATTGCCGTGTCGCTGGTGGTGGCGGCGCTGATCGGCTACCCGTGCTTTCGCTTCAAGATCGTCGGCCACTACTTTGCCCTGGTGACCCTGGCGTTGTCGGAAGTGACGCGGCTGGTCATCGTCGGACTGCGCGACAGCACCGGCGGGTCTCTGGGCATCACGCCCAAGCCGGGCCTGGTCGATGGCGCCACCTATTCGCTGAGTGCGCTGCAGTTCTCCAGCAAGGCGGCCTGGTTCTACATCGTGCTGGTGTTCTGGCTGGCGGCGCTGTATGTCTGGCACCGGGTCGACCGCAGCATGGCCCGGCTGGCGCTGGAAGCCATCAGCGCCGAAGAAGATGCCGCAGCATCGCTGGGCATCGACGTCAAGCGCACCAAGCTGTCGGTGATGCTCTTGTCGGCTGTGATGACCTGCATCAGCGGTGCGCTGATCGCGCAGTACCAGCTGTACGTCAACCCCGAGACGGTGTCGGGCATCGGCATCTCGCTGCAGATGGTGTTTGGCGTGATCGCCGGCGGCATGTTCGTGATGCTGGGCCCGACAGTGGGTGCGGTGTTCCTGCTGCTGTTGTCAGAAGGTTTGCGGGTCGTGATCGGCAACGACGTGCACGGCGTGGACACGTCCATCTACGGCCTGCTGCTGATCCTGTTCATCATCTTCATGCCCAAGGGCATCCTGGGCGCGGCCCTCGAACGCTTCGGCCGCCGCTGATCCCGATCAGTCGAGCGTCTCGTGCGTGATTCGGCGCACGTCCATCTCGAACTCCAGTTCCAGGATCGGCGGCGCGCAGACCTGCCAGTCCAGGCCGTTGTGCAGCAGCCCGCTGGCCGCGAAGTGGCTGGCCAGGAAGGGATGGATGTCGTGCCCGGTGTAGACGTGGGCGGCGCTGACCGCGGCCCAGTCGGCGCCCAGGCCGTCGCAGCGGCTGCGCATGGTCTGCAGCACGTAGGCGATCTTGGCCGCCATGCCGGTTGGCGAGATGTCGCCGCGTGCCACGATGCTGTTCGGGAACGGCAAGTGTTCAGGCCATTCGCCGCTGCCCGCCACCACGAAGGTGGCCGGCTGCGGCGCAGCGGTCGCGGACCCAGTCGGCACCGTGTAGCAGAACGCGTGGAAGCCCGGCTCGGCCGGCGCAGCATGCAGCGGACAGACATTGCTGCGCGCCACCGGGTTCAAGCCGTTGCGGACCAAGCCCCATTGGCCGAGCACATCGACATAGTCGCGGTTGAAGCTCTGGAAGCCAGCCATGGTGAACGGCTGCGGCGACCGCAATTCGGCCGCGCACAGCGCCGTGGTCGGCCGGCCCTGGGCCTGCAGGATGGCGGCGATGCGCGCAAACCCGGCGGCCATTGGCTGCAGCTGGCCAAAGCGCACCCGGTGGATCTCGAAACCCGGCCGCGCGACGACGCCGGCCGAGTACGGGAAGCCGCCCTCCAGGAAGCTGAAACCACCAGGCTCGAAGGATTGCAGATTGGGCATGCGGGCAGACGCTTGTGCGCCGGTCGACCAAGAGAATCTCGACTGTAGCGGCTGCAGCCCCGTGCGCCAACGCGGCGCCGGTGGCGCTCCGTGCCACTTGCGGTGGGTCGTCGAAACAGATGCCGTTACGTTCAGGCGGGCGTCCACTCGTTGCCAAGCAGTTCCGGGTCGTCGTAAGCCTCGAGCCTTGCGAAGTGGTGCTCGAAGTCTTCCCGGTAGAAGAGGCTGGCGATGCCGTTGGCCAAGCGGCGCGCGCCGTCGCTGATGGCGGGGATGTCACCTGACACCGCGCCATGCGAGAGCGTGGCGGGGTAGCAGAAGCAGTGGATGCGGTCGAGCCCGGGGCAGGCGCCCACGGTCTTCTCCTGCAGTTCGAAGACCGGGCCGAGGTCGGGCGAATCGGCAAGCTCCGTGTCGTCGGTTCCAGGGGCCGGCGTGACGCGGTCCTTCCAGGCGCGCACGCAGGGCGCGATAGCGGCGTATTCGCTGCGAAGGTTCCAGTCAATCTTGAAGCCGGTCGACACGATGAGAAAGTCGAAGATGAACTCGCCTCTTGGCGTTTGCACGCGCATGGCGGGGCCGTCGCGCTGCAACGAAATCACCGGGCAGCCGAAGATGAAACGCGCATTCGGATGGCGCGACACGCGCAGCGTGCTGCCGTGCGGCGGCGGTACGCTGGACACGTTGATGTAGTGCCGCAGTCGCCACTTCAGCCCGTCAGGCAGGTCGAAATGACCTTGCGTCAGGCCCGGCACGCCGGCGCCCTTCGCCTTGTTGATGCGCGGAAGGTCGTCGCGCCGGATCAGCAGGTCGACGCTCTTCGCGCCGATCTCGAGCGCGGTCGCTGCGCTGTCCATGGCCGAGGAGCCTGCGCCGATCACGCCCACGCGTCGCCCTTCGAGGCTGCGGTAGTCCATCGCATCCGAAGAATGCGCCCACTGGGTGCGGTCGAGTGCCTGCACGAAGGCCGGCACGGACGGACCGCCCAGGCCGTCGCGCCCGGTGGCGAGCACCACGCGGCGCGCCAACACACGCGAATCACCCTGCGCAGTCTGCATCGCCAGCAGCACCTTGCCGTCAGCCCTCGGTACGACGGAGGTAATGGCCGTGTCGTTGCGCACGTCGACTGCCATCACCCGGCGGTACCAGCGCAGGTAGTCCATCCATTGCAGGCGCGGGATCTTGTCGAGCTGCGCCCACGCGTCGGCGCCGAACTGCGCCTCGAACCAGGCGCGGAAGGTGAGCGCAGGCAGTCCCAGCGCGGGGCCAGTGAGCTCCTTGGGCGAGCGCAGCGTCTCCATGCGTGCGGTGGTAGCCCACGGGCCTTCGAAGTCGCGCGGTGCGCGGTCGAAGACGACCGCATGGATGCCGTGCTGAGCCAGCGCGGCGGCAGCTGCCAGCCCTGCTTGCCCGGCACCGATGATGGCGACGTCGAGCACCGGCACGCCGTCTTCGGCGGCCCGCTGCGGCATCCAGTCGCGCGCGGGCCAGCCCAGGCATTGGAGGTCCTTGGCCAGGCGCTGTTCGAGCGCGGCCAACCCAGTGGCGGTGGGGGAAAGTGTCATTGGCATGGGAAACGCAAGGTTCCAGGTCATTCGATACCTATGTTCTCGGACTCGGCCACCTCGGCCCACTTCACGCGGTTGTCGTGAACCGTCTTCTTGAACTGTGCCGGTGACTCGATACGCACCGTGTTGCCTTGCGCCTCGAACTTGGCGCGCAACGCTTTGTCCCCTCGACCAACACCCCCAGACGGGTGAGCAACTTCATCGTGCGGGTGATGATCTTGTGCAACACCGACTGCAGCGCTTTGGCGGTTGAGCCAAAGCGCTGAATCAGAGTGACCGCGCCGCTGTCGGCTTCGTCGGGCTTGAGCCCAGCCTGGCCGAGCAGTCGCCGGCTCGGTCAGCGCTTGCGCGGCGCGATGAAGTTGCCCCAGCTCGACAGCACCGCCACGTCGTCGGCCGCGGCATCGGGCGGGCCGCGGAACACCAGTTGGCGGTCGCCCGGGCCCTTGACGGCAAAGCGGTTGCCAGTCATGGGGGCCAGTTCATAGGCCGGCTGGCCGGGCGTGCTCAGCGTCAGCATGCCGTCGGCGCGCAGCGCCACCGTCAGCGGATTGCCGCTGACCACGTACTCGCCGGTGAAACGCGCCAGCACCTTCGGGTCCTTCAGTCTGGCGTCCGGCTGGCGCTTGAAGACGATAGGCGGCACGTTCGGCTCCATCCGCGTCTGCACCGCCTCGACGTCACCGTCGATGTTGGTGATGAACTGCAGCTTGGTCTGTTCGAGCAGGTCCAGCTTGTCGTCGGGCACCTTGAAGACCTCGAAGTGGAAGTGTGCGGCGGTGCTGCTCATGCCGTTGTAGCGCAGCTGCAGCGGGCGCTGGGCCTGGCCGCTTAACGCGACCTGCAGCCGACCGTAGGCCGCGTGCTCGTAGTCGCCAGCGTAATCGGCCAGCGGACGCGACGGCCGGGTGCCAGGCACCTGCGGGTCGACACGCTGCGCGGTGGCGGCCTTCTCGGCAGCCCAGAAATCGTCATCCTCGGCCTTCAGCCGGCTGCTCCAGTCCACCGGAGGCAGGCCGAGCAGGAGATCGGCGATCAGGTAGGGCAGCGTCGTCCGCGCCACGCTGCCGGCCAGGTTGGCCGAGACAAAGATGCCGATGCGCCGCGCCGGGAAGACCATCAGCTCCGAAGCCGATCCTGGCATGTCGCCGCCGTGCTCGAAATAGCGCTCGCCGCGGTAGCTGCCGACGAAGGTACCCATGCCGTACTGCACGGGGCCCAGCTCGGCGTACTTGCCGCGGAACGGCAGCACCATCTGCGGGCTGGTCATCGCAGCCAGGTCGGCCGGGGCGATCACGACCTTGCCATCAAGGCTGCCGCGGCCGGTCAGCATCAGCAGGTAGCGCGCCATGTCGTTGGCGCTGCTGTTGATGCTGCCGGTTGGGCCCATCGCGTCGAGCGCTTGGTAGGCCTGCGGCTTGGGGCGGCGCTCGTCGTCGAGGGTGTAGCCGCTGCCTCGGTCGGCCTGCGCGTTCAGTCCGGCGAGCGTGGTCGACGAGCGCTTCATGCCCAGCGGCTCGAACAGGCTTCTGTCGATCAGCTGCTCCCAGCTGCCACCGGCCACCCGACCGGCAAGGTAGCCGGCGGTCATGAACATGAAATTGTTGTACTGGAAGCGCTCGCGCAGACCGGCGCTGGGCTCCATGAAGCGCAGCCGGGCGTAGAGCTGCTCGCGTGTCAACGGCGAGCCGAACCAGGCGCCGTCGTGGCGCGGCAGTCCGGTGCGGTGGGTGACCAGGTCGCGCACGCTGACGCGCGCCGTCAGTTCGTCGGCGTACAGGCGGAAATCGGGCAGCAACTCGCGTACCGGCTGGTCCCAGGCCAGCTTGCCGTCACGTACCAGCGTGGCCATCGCAGCCACCGTGAAGCTCTTGCTGATCGACGCGATGGGCTGAACGGTATCGGCAGTCATCGGCAGCTTCTGCTCGACATTGCGCAGGCCGTAGCCCTTGGCCAGCAGGACCTGGCCGTCCTTGACGATGGCCACCGAGATGCCGGGCGTGCGGAAGCGCTCCAACTCGGCGGCGATCTGCGCGTCCAGACCGGCCAGCGGGTCGGCGGCGGGTTGTGCCAGCACGGGCAGCGTCGGCAAACTCAACAGCGCGGCAGCCACAGCGCGGCGGGTCAGATGCAACATGGTTTGATCCTCCAGAACTGTCGATTCTTGACGAGAGGCTAGAAAATTCAAACACCCTGCTTCTCGTTCATTACCGCCCCGATACGGCGGCCAGTTCCGCTGAACGGTGACTTCTGAGGTTGGCTGCGATCTGCAGATCGTCGACGGCGCGCCCGAGACGGAGGGTAGGCGTTTTTCAAACACACAGCGCCTGGCCGCAAGCCGGCGCCCGAGGCGGCGCCCGCGCCTGCAACGCCAGTGCGTGAGGATCTTCTCGATCACAGGCGCCTCCAGGATGGCCGCAATGACATACAGCTCGCTGCCGCGGTTCGAGCAGTGCGCCAAGTCGATTCCGAACAGGCGCTTGTGCAGCTTTGCCCAACGCATCAACTGAGTTGCTCGGAATCGGCCGTCCAGCAAGGCCCGCCACCTGGCCGGGTCCGGGTGGCCATGAACGATTGCTTCGCAGACGCCCAGCCCGCAAGTGGTCGCTCCGACCGTCTGGCAGCTCTGGAGAGCGCTGGACCTTCCGGTTTGGGTCGTCCAGCGTCGACCACAATTTGGCGCAGCTGTCGTTCGGCCCGCGGTCGCCGCCACGGGCTGCTTGCTGCGACTGCCGTGAACATCTAGTCCCGGCCAGCAGACGACACTTCGAGAAGCGCGGCAAGCCGATATTGGCGGCATTTGGTGGGCATGGAGATGCAGACCTTTGCGCCGCGGGCGCTAGCGCCCGTCACTGAGACACCGCGTTGCGCATGCGGCAAGATGGTCGATCTGCAACAAGCTCGAGGAGCCCCGCATGAGCACCCCCCGCCCGACCCTGGCCGACAAACGCCGCAGCTTCCGTGCGCTGCACAGCAGCGGCTGCTTTGTGATCCCGAACCCCTATGACGTGGGCAGCGCACTGGCGTTGCAGGGCCTGGGGTTCAAGGCACTCGCGTCGTCGAGTGCCGGGCTGGCGTGGTCGCTCGGCCATTGCGACGGCGGGTTGACTCGACAGCAGGTGGTTGACCACCTGGCTGCGCTGAGCGCGGCCACCGATCTGCCGATCAACGCCGACTTCGAGGACGCGTTTGCGAGCAGCGCCGACGGTGTGGAAGAGAGCGTCGCGTTGGCCATCGAGGCCGGCGTTGCGGGCCTGTCGGTCGAGGACTTCTGCGGCGGCGCGATCCTGTCGGTGGACGAAGCCACCAAGCGCTTGCGTGCCGCGCGCAGGGCCATTGACCGCAGCGGCCACGATGTGCTGCTGATCGGCCGCGCCGAGGGCTTGATCCGCGGCCGGCCTTTGCTCGATGAGGCGATCGCGCGACTGCGGGCCTATGCCGATGCCGGCGCCGACGTGCTGTTTGCGCCGGGGCTGAAGACCCGGGAAGACATCGCCGCCGTGGTGGCTGCGGTGGCGCCGAGGCCTGTGAATGTGGTCAACGGCGGGGCAGGTGCGTTCACGGTTGCAGACTTGGCGGCACTGGGCGTACGCCGCATCAGCCTGGGTGGTGGCCTGGCGCGTGCCGCGTGGGGCGGGTTCCTGAAGGCCGCGCAACTGCTGGCCTCCGAAGGCCGTTTCGACGCACTGGCCAGCGGCACACCCGGCGGAGAATTGAACACGATGTTCGAAGGCCGATCAGGCCTGAGCTGAGTGGCCCGCCGACGGCCGGGTCAAGGGGCTCTCTTGGCGGCCAGGTCCGGCGTGGGTGGCGGGGGCGGCAGGCCTGTCAGCACGCCTCTGCCACCCAGCGCCATCTCGCAGGTCAGTGCGCGCTGGGTGAACTTCAGCGCGTGGCCGGCGATGATGCTACCCGCCCTTGGGCGACTGCACCACGCACCTGATGGTGTCGCCAATGGAGTTCATGCAACGACTGTTGCGGAGCTCTTGCCACAGTCAACTCCGGGGCTTCGTCTTCGGTCCAGTGAATGTCGCAGATGGGTCGGCAGCGACATTTCGCAGCCC
>JANOAQ010000183.1:0-5594 GCA_031411195.1 Burkholderiaceae bacterium
GCGAACCAGGTCGTTGTCGAGATCGGGCACGGCCGTGCCCATGCGCACACGGGCCCACAGGTCGGTTTGCGCACCTGGCGCGCCCAGGTCGATCAACTCGGTGGGGCGCAGCGGATCGATGGCGATCATCTCGGGCGGCGCCACGGGCGGCGCTGCGGGTGCCATCATCACCAGCGCCGGTACGACCACGGGTGGTGCCTGCACCACAGGCGCCGGCGCAGGCAAATCGACCTGCAAGGTAGGCGCTGTGGCCGTCGGTGTTGCGCAGCCACCCAATGCAGCGGCCAAGACCAGCGCGATGCAGGCGCCAGCAGCCCAGCGGGGCCGGTGCAGCGGGTAACAGGCCCGCGGGCCGGCAGGAGGACAGGTCATCTGAAGTGGTTCTTCCATTCGCGCAGCGCGCCCAGTACGGCCGCGCCACTGTGGTCTGGCGCGCCTTTGGCGCGCGCAGCGCTGATCACATCGGGCGCATCGCAGCGCATGAAGGGGTTGATCGCCAGTTCGGTGGCAATCGACGAGGGCAGGGTGGGTTGCCCTTGGGCGCGCAACCGGCGGCAGGTGGCGGTGTAGTCGGCCAGCGCGGCATTGGCGGGTTCAACCGCCTGGGCAAAGCGCAGGTTGGATTCGGTGTATTCGTGGGCGCAGCACACGCGGGTGCTGCCGGGCAAGGCGGCCAGGCGGCCGAGCGACTGGTGCATCTGCGCTGGTGTACCTTCAAACAGCCGGCCGCAGCCACCCGAGAACAAGGTGTCGCCGCAAAAGAGCAGCGGCGCCTGGTCGCCCAGGGCGGGCAGAAAGTAGGCGATGTGGCCGGCAGTGTGGCCAGGCACGTCGATGACCTGAAAGTCCAGGCCCAGCGCCGACGCGATGTCGCCATCGGCCAAGGCGGTGAAGGGTGCGGGGATGGTCTCGCCTGCCGGGCCGAACACGGGCCCCTGCAGCCGGCTGCGCAGACCTGCCAGGCCGCCCACGTGGTCGCTGTGGTGGTGGGTCACTAGAATGGCCGCGAGCATGAGGCCCCGCGCATCCAGCGCGGCCACCACAGGCGCCGCATCACCCGGATCGACCACGATGGCCTGGCGGTCATCGTGCAGCATCCAGATGTAGTTGTCGGAAAAGGCAGGCAGGGCGGCGAGGTTCATGACGCGTGATCCATCGATTATAGAGTTGGCATCCTGGCTGCAAAGCCCGCCCGGCCGCTACCTGCTGGCCTGGGAGCAGGCGCAGCTCGACCGCACGGTGACCGACTTGTTCGGCTTTCATGCCCTGCAGCTGGGCTTGCCCGACCTGCAAGGCCTGCGCGCCAACCGCATGCCGCACCGCTGGGTGGCCAGCGACACCCTGCGCGAGCCCGAGCCGTTGCCCCTGCCGGTGGTGGACGACGCCTTGTCCACCCTGCTGCCGCTGGGCGCGGGCAATGCCCTGCACTGCGATTTCGACGCGCTTCCGTTTTCCAGCCAGAGCCTGGACCTGGTGCTGCTGCCGCACACCCTGGAGCTGGCCCGTGACCCGCACGACACCCTGCGCGAAGTGGAGCGGGTGCTGCGGCCCGAAGGCCGGCTGGTCATCGTCGGCTTCAACCCGGCCAGCCTGTGGGGCCTGCGCCAGAGCGTTGGCCACCTGCGCCAGCGCCTGGGCTTGGGCGGGCGCCTCTACCTGCCCGGCGAGGGAGAATTCATCGGCTACCCTCGGGTACGCGATTGGCTGCGCCTGTTGGGTTTCGAGGTGGAGCGCGGCCGCTTCGGCTGCTGGCGCCTGCCGCTGCGCAGCGAGGCGGGCCTGGCCCGCATGGGCTGGATGGAGTCGGCCGGTGCGCGTGGTTGGCCCGTGCTGGGCGCGGTCTACCTGATAGAAGCCGTCAAGCGCGTGCGCGGCATGCGACTGGTCGGCCAGGCCCGCCGCAAGTCCCTGGCCACCCGCACCGCACCGGCTGGGGTGGCCACCCTCGACCCCTCCGCCTGGCGATGCTGTCTGCATGGCCTGGGGGCCCACCCGGATACGCAGGAGCAAGACTGAATGAGCGAGACGACCGCGCAGCGGGTGGTGATTTATACCGATGGGGCCTGCAAGGGCAACCCTGGTCCGGGCGGCTGGGGAGCGTGGCTGCGCTGGGGCGAGCATGAAAAAGAACTGTTCGGCGGTGACCCTTCCACCACCAACAACCGCATGGAACTGACAGCAGTGATCGAGTCGCTGGCCTTGCTCAAGCGCCGCACGCCGGTGGCCATCTACACCGACAGCGCGTATGTGAAGGACGGCATCACCAGCTGGATTCACGGCTGGAAGAAACGCGGCTGGCGCACCGCCGACAACAAGCCGGTGAAGAACATCGAGCTGTGGCAGAAGCTGGACACGCTGGTGGCCAGCCATGAGGTGCAGTGGCACTGGGTGAAAGGCCACTCGGGCGACCCCGGCAATGAGCGCGCCGATGCACTGGCCAACCGGGGCGTGCCGGCACTCGGCAGCCGCCACGCCTGAACTGCGGCCCCCCCGGTTGCGGGAGCGCCACCCGTGCTTGCACGGGCCACGGCCTGCCTGCAAGCCGCTTACATTGACCGGTTGATCGGGATCATGGCGCGATGAAGAGACTACACACCACTTTGGCTGTCCTCGGCTTGGCCGCAGCCCTGGGTGCGGCTTGGTGGCTGCAAAACCGGCCGACACCGGCGGCCACCTTGGCCGATGCCGGTGGGCCGACTGCGGCAGGGCCGGCGGGCGGCGTCTCGGGCGCTGGCCGGGCCGGTGGTCCTGCGGGCCCTGCGGGGCCCGGCGCAGGCGGGCCGGCGGCGGTGGAGGTGGGCAAGGTGCAACGCACCCGGCTCGAAGACGACGCCCAGGCCGTGGGCACCCTGCGGTCGAACCAGGCCGTGGTGCTGCGCCCCGAGGTGAGCGGGCGCATCGTCATGCTGGGCTTCGGCGACGGTCAGCGCGTCAAGCGAGGCCAGTTGCTGGTGCAGCTGGACGACACCTTGCAGCAGGCCCAGGTCAAGCAGGCCGAGGCCCAGGCCAGCATTGCCCGCACCAACCTGCAGCGCAGCCGCGAGTTGCTGGCACAGAACTTCGTCAGCCAGAGTGCAGTCGACCAAAACGCTGCCGCGCTGGACGTGGCCGCCGCCCAGGTGGCATTGGCCCAGGCCCAGGCCGCCCGCATGAAGGTGTTTGCGCCCTTCGACAGCATGGCCGGCATCCGCCAGGTGAACCTGGGCGACTACGTCAAGGACGGCGCTGATCTGGTCAACCTGGAAGACGCGTCGTCGGTGTGGGTCGACTTCCGCCTGCCCGAGCGCTTTATCGACCGCATCCGTGTGGGCCAGCCAGTCCAGATCGCGCTCGATGCCCTGCCCGACCGCAAGCTGAAGGCGGCGGTGGCCGCGCTCGACTCGCAGCTCGACGCCAATGGCCGATCGGTGCTGGTGCGGGCCAGGCTGGCCAACCCTGATGGCGTGCTGCGCAGCGGCATGTTCGCGCGGGCGCGCATCGTGTTTGCAGTGCGTGAATCGGCCCTGGTGGTTCCCGAAGAAGCGCTGGTGCCACAAGGCGACAAGCAGTTCGTGGTCAAGGTGGTGGCCGGCGACAAGGGCCTGATTTCGCAGCGGTTGGAAGCGCGCATCGGCCAGCGTGCCAATGGCAAGGTCGAATTGCTCGGCGGCGTGGCCGAGGGCGACACCGTGGTGCTGGCTGGCCAGGCCCGCCTGATGCGCGCCGATGGCCTGCCGCTGCGCGTGGTTGACCTGAACCGGCCTGCGGCCGGTCGTGCGGCTGCGGCGTCGGGTGCTGTGCCGGGTGCGCCTTCGGGTGCCGCAGGCGCATCGTCGCCCGCACGCGCGTCGGCACCGTGAGCCACCGCCATCGCGCCAGTCCAGGCCTCAGGGGTTGCACATGAAGCTGTCTGAAATCTCGATCCGCCGGCCGGTGTTTGCCACCGTGCTGTCGCTGATGCTGCTGCTGCTGGGTGCGGTGTCGTTCACCAAGCTGGCAACGCGCGAATACCCGCGCATCGACGAGCCGGTGGTCAATGTGTCGACAAGGCTGATTGGCGCGTCCAGTGAGGTGATCGAGTCGCAGGTGACCAAGCCGCTCGAAGACTCGATCGCCGGCATCGACGGCGTCGAGATCCTCACCTCCATCTCGCGAGCCGAGCAAAGCCAGATCACCGCCCGCTTCAAGCTCAGCAAGGACCCCGACTCGGCTGCTGCCGACGTGCGTGACCGCGTCTCGAGGGTGCGTGGCCGGTTGCCCGAGGCACTGGACGAGCCCGTCATCGCCAAGGTGGAAGCAGACGCCTTTCCGGTGATCTGGCTGGCCTTCACCAGCGAGACGATGACGCCGCTGCAGGTCACCGACGTGGTCACGCGCATCGTCAAACCCCGGCTGCAGACCGTGCCGGGCGTGGCCGATGTGCAGATCTTCGGTGACCGCAAGTTCGCGATGCGTATCTGGCTCGACCCCGACAAACTGGCCAGCTACCGGCTGACGGTGCAGGACGTGGAAGATGCCCTGCGCAAGCAGAACCTGGAGGTGCCCGCCGGCCGCATCGAAAGCCAGCAGCGCGAGTTCAACGTCACCGCGCGCACGGACCTGAACACCGAGCGCCAGTTTGGCGAGGTGTCGCTGAAAGTGGCCAGCGGCTTCACCGTGCGCCTGAAGGACGTGGCCCGCATCGAGCAGGCAGCGGCCAGTGAGCGCTCCAGCGTGCGGCTGAACGGCGTGCCGTCGGTCAGCGTGGGCGTGATCCGCAATGCCACGGCCAACCCGCTGGACATCTCGGCCGGCGTGCGCGAGGCCGCGCCCAAGATCCAGCAAGACCTGCCGCCGGGCATCAAGCTGAACATCGCCAACGACAACTCGCTGTTCATCGACCGCTCCATCAAGTCGGTGTACCGCACGGTGGCCGAATCGGTGGTGCTGGTGGCGCTGGTGGTGTTTGTGTTCTTGCGCACGCTGCGCGCGTCCATCATCCCCTTGGTCACCATCCCGGTCAGCCTGATCGGCACTTTCACGCTGATGGCGGCGGCGGGCTTCACCGTCAACACGCTGACCATGCTGTCGCTGGTGCTGGCCATCGGCCTGGTGGTGGACGACGCCATCGTGGTGCTGGAGAACATCTTCCGGCACATCGAAGAAGGGCTGGCGCCTTTCCAGGCGGCACTCAAGGGCGCGCGCGAGATCGGCTTTGCCGTGGTGGCCATGACGCTGACGCTGGCGGCGGTGTTTGCACCGCTGGCCTTCACCCCCGGGCGCACCGGGCGGCTGTTTGTCGAATTTGCGCTGGCCCTGGCCGGTGCGGTGCTGGTGTCGGGCTTCGTGGCGCTGACGCTCACGCCCATGATGTGCAGCAAGTTGCTGCGCCACCAGCCCATCCCTCATATCGCGGGGCTCATTGTAGTTCGCCTCGCGATTGTCTCCGCTCACCAAAAACCGCTTCACCCGCTTCGCCTTCCAGAGGGCCGCCGCCGCATCCATCCTCACACGCCAGTGCGGATTCATCTGGCCGGAGTCCAAATTCCGGCTCGTGCCCAAAACCAGAGCCACGGGCGCTTCCGGCACCTGCGCCGCCACCTGGGTGACCCGCCCGCTGCTGCGCTCCACGATCC
>JANOAQ010000184.1:0-19333 GCA_031411195.1 Burkholderiaceae bacterium
GTGGGTGCCCCACACCGCCATGGCCACGGTGTGCCCGCTCTGCTGGGCCAGGGCCTCGATCACCGGGGTGGCGATGCGCACCGGGTCGGCCTGTTGCAGGCTCATCAGGCCCATCTGCAGGGCCAGTGCGCCCAGACCGTAGCGGCCGGTGGCCTTGTCCTGCTCCACCAGGCCGATCTTGCCGAAGCTCACCAGGTAGGGATGCGCCTTGGCCGGGGCCATGCCGGCAGCGGCGGCCAGATCCTTCAAGGGCAGCGGGCGGCCCGCATGGGCCAGGGCACGCAACAACTGGCCACCCACCTCGATGCTCTGGATGCCGCGTTGTTCGTGTTCGGGCTTGGGTTCGGTCACGTGGAGTCAGGCTGCTGGGTGGCCGCGATGGCTTGCATTGTCGGTCTACCGTGCCCATGCAGAATGAAGGCCTCCCATCCAGACCGCATCGCACCATGTCCAACCCCCTGTTCCACCTGGCCTTCCCCGTCCGTGACATCGCCGAGGCCCGCGCCTTCTACGGCGGCGTGCTGGGCTGCGGTGAAGGCCGCAGCAGCCCGAACTGGGTTGACTTCGACTTTTACGGCCACCAGGTGGTGGCCCACCTGGCGCCCGATGAATGCCGCGCGGCGGCCACGGGCCAGGTGGACGGTGATGCCGTGCCGGTGCGCCACTTCGGCGCCATCCTGCCGATGGCCGATTGGGAGGCGCTGGCCGCCAGGTTGCGTGGCGCTGGCACGCGCTTCATCATCGAGCCGCACATCCGCTTCAAGGGCGAGGTGGGCGAGCAGGCCACGATGTTCTTTCTCGACCCGTCGGGCAATGCGCTGGAGTTCAAGTCGTTTGCCGACATGAGCCAGGTCTTCGCAAAATAAGGCGGCGCTGCGATGAAGGTCTGCATTTACGGCGTGGGCGCCATCGGTGGCTTCATTGGCACACGCCTGGCGTTGGCCGGTGAGTGCCAGGTCAGCGCGCTCGCGCGTGGCCAGACGCTGGCCGCTTTGCGTCAGCACGGCCTGCGCCTTCGCCAGGGTGGCAACTTGCTGGCCGCACCGGTGCAGGCCAGCGATGACCCGGTGGCCCTGGGCGTGCAGGACCTGATCGTCATCGCGGTCAAGGGCCCGGCCATGGGTGCGGTGGCTGAATGCATCGCACCGCTGATCGGGCCGCAGACGCTGATCCTGCCGGCCATGAACGGCGTGCCGTGGTGGTTTGCCGCGGGGGCGCCGGCCCTGGGCACCGCACCGTTGCAAAGCATTGACCCGGGTGGGCGCATCGCCGCGGCCATCCCGGCGGGCCAGGTGATCGGCTGCGTGGTACATGCCAGCACCTGGACCAGTGCACCCGGCCTGGTGGAACACAAGATGGGGCAGGGCCTGATCATCGGAGAACCGCTGGGCGGGGTCAGCGCCAGGGTGCAGGCACTGGCCGGGCTGCTGCAGCGGGCTGGCTACGACACCACGGCGTCGGCCGATGTGCGGCGCGACATCTGGTACAAGTTGTGGGGCAACATGACGATGAACCCGCTGACGGCCATCACCGGCGCCACGGTAGACCGGGTGCTCGACGACCCGTTGACGCGGGGCTTCTGCACCGCTGCCATGGCCGAGGCGGCAGCGGTGGGTGCGCGCATCGGCTGCGCCATCGAGCAGACGCCGGAAGACCGGCACCAGATCACGCGCAAGCTGGGTGCCTTCAAGACATCCATGCTGCAAGACGTGGAAGCGGGCCGCCCCATCGAGCTCGATGCCCTGGTCACGGTGGTGCAGGAGATCGCGCAGCGTGTGCAGGTGGCCACCCCCACCATCAACGCCTTGCTGGGCCTGGCCCGTCTGCATGGCCGGGTGCGCGGCCTCTACCCGGAGGCGGCCGCCGCCACGCCCTGAGCCCGGCCCGGCCCGGCCCGACACGGCCAGCGCGTGGTCCACGGTCTAGGGCTCGCCAAAGCGGGTGCCAGCGGGCAGGATGCAGGGCAGCGCATCCCAGTGCAGGATGCCGCGCAACCCGAGGATGCCCATGCCCCAGAACCGCCAGTTCACCTTGCCCGATGGCCACCACTTGCCCTGGTGCGCGGCCACCGCTGACGACACACCGGCGGCATTGGCCCAGGCCATGGGGGCGCCTGGCGGCCCGCTGTTGCTGCTGGCCGGGGGCGACGATGCCATCGACCCTGCCCTGTTGGCGCGCCTGACCCAGGTGCTGGCCCGCGGCCTGGTGCGCACCTTGCGTGATCTGGCCGCTCAGTCTGGTCGTCAGGCGCTTTGCGTGGTGCGTGCCAGCGGTGCAGGCCTGCCCGGCCTGCTGGGGGCCACCGTGGCCGACAGCGGCGGCGCGGTGCAATTGGTGGGCGTGGCGCCCGAGGGTTTGATCGGACCGGCGGGCACCGATCAGCCCGTGCCGGGCTTGTCGCAACTGCTCACCTGGCCAGGCACCGACTGGGGCGAGGCCCACCGTGCCAAGTTCGATCTGGCGGCCGCCTTGGCTGGCCCCGGCGGCCGGCCGCTGCTGCTTTTGATGGGTGGTGGCGAAAGCGCAGTGGCCGAGGTGCTGCAGGCCGTGCGGCGCGGTTGGCCGGTGCTGATGCTCGAAGGCAGCGGTGGGGCGGCCGATGCCCTGGTGCGCCAGTTCGAAGCCGGCGAAGCCGACGGCGACGACCCGCTGGTGGCCGAGATCCTGGCCGACGGCCACTTGGCCGCCATCACTTTGGGCGACAAGGCGGCCGGCGCGGTAGAAGCACTGGCCCGGGCGCTGCAGCGCGAGTTTGGCGGCGACAGCGTGCTGCGCCTGGCCTGGCAACGCTTTGGCGCGCTGGACGAAGCGGCCAAGTTGCAACAGAGCGATTTCGGCAAGTTGCAGGCCTGGGTGCTGGTGCTGGGTGTGGTGGTGGTGGGCCTGTCGGTGCTGCATTCGGTGGGCGAGGCCGACGGCATGGACATGTCCTGGCTGCGCTACGTCCTGATCGTGGTGCCTATCCTGGTGTCGGCGCTCATCGCCATCGGCAACCGGTTTTCGCCGGGCAAGCGCTGGGTTCTGGCCCGGGCCGCCGCCGAAAGCCTCAAGCGCGAGATCTACCGCTACCGGGTGCGGCCTCACCGTGCAGTGGCCGATGGCACGCGTGAAAAGCAACTGCAGAAAGCGATGGAAAACATCACCCGGCGGCTGGCGCGCACCGAGGTCAACTCGATGGGCATGCCCACCTACCAGGGCACTTTGCCACCGCCCTATGCGGCGGCTGACGGTGATGACGGCATGAGCCTGCTCGATGTCGACCGTTACGTGCGTTTGCGCCTGGTTGATCAACTGAAATACTACGGCGACAAGACCGCCAAGCTCGATCGGCAAGCGCGTACCTGGCAAGTGGTGGCCATCGTAGTCGGGGCCATGGGCACCTTGCTGGCGGCGCTGGGCCCGGCCACCGTAGCCTGGGTGGCCCTGACCAGTGCGGTGGCCAGTGCCGCCATGGCCTACCTGGGCTACAAGCAGTTCGAGCCCACACTGACCAGCTACAACCAGACCGCCACCGACTTGCAGAACCTGCTCGCCTGGTGGACGGCCCTGCTGCCCGATGAACAAGCGCTGGCCGAAAACGTCGACAAGCTGGTGGACACGACCGAAAAGGTGCTGGGCGACGAGCAGGACGGTTGGGCCCAGAACATGACCGACGCACTGGAGTCGCTGCGCCAGCGCCAAACTCAGGACGAGGCCGCCAAGGAAGAAGCCGCCAAGGCCCGACAGGCGGGCCGGCAAGCCCCACCAGCGCCGGCCGATGCGCCCCGACCCGCTGAACCGGCTGAACCCGCTGAACCCGCTGAACCCGCTGAAGCGGCCGCCCGTGCAGTTGGCGAAACTGCCCCAGCCGAGGCGCCTGCCGCGCAAGCGCCACCGGCCGAGGCCGAGCCAGAACCGGCTGACCCACCGCCACCCGCAGCCCGCACGCCGGGCGCCGGCGGCTGAGGCACCTCTGAGCGCGTGCCGGCAACAGGTGCCGGCTCACACCGGCAGTACCCAGCCGCTGGGGCTGCCGCTTTCGCGCTTGTCGTGTTCGCCGGTGCTGCATGCCGCGGCGGGTTGGCGCGCCGCCGGGCCAGGTGGCAGCGCTTGCTGGTAGCGCAGCAGCACCGCAGGGTCGACCACGCCCAGCCAGCGTGCCAGCCGGTCGGCGTCAATGCCTGCAGCCAGCTGCCGGATCGCGAAGGTGTGGCGCAGGCGGAACGAGCCGCCCCCGTCGGCGTCCAGGCCGGCATCTGCCAGCACACGGCGGGCCGATTCGTACTGCGCCACCTTGCCCCAGGGCTTGCCGCTGCGGGTGGACGGCAGCAGCCAGTCGCCCTGCAAGCGCTGGTTCTGGCGCAGCTTCAGCCAGGTGCCCAGCAAGGCGCCCGCCCAGGGCGCAATGGCCGCCACATGGGCTGGCGCACTGCCGTTGGCAGCGACACGCAACTGCCAGGGCTGCAAGGGCGACGGGCCGCCCAGGATGATCACATCGCCCAGGTGCAATGCCCGCACATCGCCCGGCCCCAGCCCAGCGCCCAATTGCAGCGCCACGCCACAACGGTCGCGCAGTACCTGCCAACGCGCAGGCATGGCGAGCGGGCCGCGCAGATGGGCTTGAAGCTGATCGGCCAGGGCCGCTGGCAGGTGGCTGGGCGGCTCGTTGCGGTCACCCGCATTGGCGGCGCGCACGGCGGGCAGGCTGGCGATGAGACGGGCAGCGGCATGCGACGGGGGCTGTTGGCGCTGTTCGGCGGCATGGGCCTGCACACGCTGCACCAGATTGAGCAGCCGCCACTGGTGGCGGGCTGTCAGCGCACCATCGGGGGCCAGCAGCCCGGATCGGCTGGCCAGAAAGGCCAACAGCCGGCGGCTGCCGAGGTCGTCGATGCCCAGGGCCGGGCTCTGGCCGGCGCACCAGGTCGACAAGGCTGTCCACATCGCGCGGTAGACCGCTTCCGAGGCGCCACGGCGCAGTTTTCCGGCCTGGCGCTGGTGGACGCACCAAGCCTCGAAAGCTGCAGGCAGCGCACTTGAATCCGGGGCGGGCTTGGGCATGCAAAATTATGAACTAACGCCACAGCTGATGGCCAACTGCCACACGCTCAGCGGGACTGAGAAGAGCTCCTTTTGTCGAGGCGTGCCTTGTGTTTTTTGGTGTATCAAATGCGTTAGTTCATATTTTTCCTTCAAGTCCCGCCCTTTGCCAGAAAATGAAGGCTTCCACTACCGGGGCCGCCATGTCCACGCTTCCTGCACCTTCAGAACTCGCCCTGCGCGATCTTTGGTTGAAGGCCGGGCTGGATCCTGCTGCACTGGCACACATCGCCTTGCCGGGGCAGGGTGCCGTACTGCCATCGTCGTTCGACGTGGCCACCAGCGCCCAGGCCAGCCTGGGCGCTGCGGCCGGCGCGGCCGCCGAGCTATGGCACTTGCGCAGTGGGCAGCCACGCCAGCAAATCGGCGTTGACCGGCTGCACGCGGCGATGGAGTGCACCGCCTACCTGCAGCTGGACGGCCTGAACCCCACGTTGTGGGACAAGATTTCAGGGCTATACCCCTGCGGCGAGTCGATTGGTGCACCGGGTTGGGTGCGTATCCACGCCAACTTTGCACACCACCGCGATGGCGCACTGCGTCTGTTGGGCTTGCCGGAGGGGCCAGGCGCTGAGCGCGCGGCCGCCACGCAGGCCTTGCGCGCCTGGTCGGCCCCGTCGTTTGAGCAAGCCGCCGCCGATGCCGGCCTGGTGGTTGCAGCCGCGCGCAGCTTTGACGAGTGGGACCAGCACCCCCAGGCAGCGGCGGTAGCGGCACAAGATCTGGTGAGCATCACGCCCATCGATGACGCGCCTGCGGCACCACCGCGCCAATGGCCCACGCTGCGGGAAGGTCAGCGCCCTCTGGCCGGCCTGCGCGCGCTGGACCTCACCCGCATCCTGGCCGGACCGGTGGGCGGGCGGTGCCTGGCCGCCTACGGCGCCGAAGTGCTGATGGTCAACGGCCCGCACCTGCCCAACATCGACGCGATTGCCGACATGAGCCGGGGCAAGCGCTCCTGCCAGATCGACTTGCGTGACGAGGCCGGGCGGGCCCGGCTGGGCCATCTGGTCGAGGATGCACATGTGTTCCTGCAGGGCTACCGACCGGGCGCTCTGGCGGCACGGGGCTTCAGTGCGCAGGCCCTGGCGCAGCAGCGTCCCGGCATCGTGGTGGCATCGCTGTCGGCCTATGGCACCAGCGGGCCCTGGGGAGGTCGACGGGGGTTTGATTCACTGGTGCAAACAGCCACAGGATTCAATCTGGCCGAGGCCCAAGCGGCCGGCAGCGGGCAGCCCAAGGCCCTGCCCATGCAGATCCTGGACTACACCGCCGGGCACTTGTTGGCCTTCGGCATCCAGGCCGCTCTGTTGCGGCAGGCCACCCAGGGCGGCAGCTGGCAGGTGCAGGTGTCGCTGGCGCGGGTGGGGTTATGGCTGCGCGCCATGCCCCGCTTGCCCGACGGCCTGGCTGCGGTGATGCCGCGCATCGATGCCTACACCGAAGACAGCCGATGCGGCTTCGGCCAGGGTCACTTGCAGGCCCTGCGGCACGCACCTCGCTTTTCGGTCACACCACCGGCCTGGGACCATCCGTCCATGCCGCCCGGCACCCATGTGCCGGCCTGGCTGTCGGCCGAATCATCTGCGGGCTGAGGCCAGGGTCAGAACGCGCGCGACAGGCCCACGGTCACCAGGTCGGCCGACGCACGGCCTTGGTGGCTGACGCGCGACGACAGGCGATCCCAATCGAGGTTGACCGACCACTGCTTGTCGACGGCGTAGCTGGCGCCCAGGCCCACCAGCGGCACCAGGGCCGTCTTGCTGGCATGGCCGCCGGCGGCATAGTCCACTTCACCGTGGCTCACAGCAACGCCAAGGCGGCCTTTCAGCGTCCAGGCCTCCTGGGTAAAGCGAGCCACACCCACTGCGCCCAGCGACTGCGAACGCACGCGGCCAGTCACCGGACCATTGGCGCCGTTGACCAGACCGGTGGCATTGCCCAGCCGGATGGCCACCCCTTCCACGCCAAAGCGCTCACCCAGCGTCGTGCCGAAGTAGACCTTGCCGCTGGTGCTGCCCAGGCGGTCGCAGGCTTGCCCGGCTGCGCAATCGAGGCTGTAGTGGGTGCGCGCACCGATGCCGGCACCGACGTAGCTGACGTCTTCGGCAAAGGCGCTTGCGGCGGCCAGGGTTGTCAGGGCAATGGCGATGGCGAGGTTTTTCATGAGATTCCTTCAGGGCAGAGGTGGATGCGTGTCCGCGCAACCCGACGGGCGGCAAGACCACGCAACGCAGTGTTGGGCCTTGAACGCCAAAGTGCCATCTTTCTGTACGAAGCTGCGTTTGGTGGCACCATTGGTGCCACTAATCAGCACTTTTTCGAAAATGAAACCGCATGAGCTCTCCTGAACTGGTGATGCAGGCCTTGCGCACGGGCCTGCGGCAGGCCGGCGTCACCTACCGGCAGCTGGGTGAACGCACGGGCATGAGCGAGTCCAGCATCAAGCGCGTGTTCAGCCAGGGCGATCTGTCGCTCTCGCGCCTGGCTGCCTTTTGCAAGGCGGCCGGCCTGTCAATGGAAGACGTGCTGCGCCAGGCTGCCGATGCCGCGCCCCATGCCGATGTGCTGACCCTGGCACAAGAGCGCTCGCTGGTGGCCGACCCCTGGCTGCTGCTGGTGGCCATCTCCTGCCTGGGCCACTGGAGCTTGGCGCAGATCGTCGAGACCTACGCCATCGACGAGCCGGCCTGCATCGGCCACCTGGCCCAGCTCGATCGCCTGGGCGTGATCGAGCTGCAGCCGCTCAACCGCTACCGGCTGCGGGTCTCGCGCACCTTCCGCTGGCTGCCCGGCGGGCCGGTGCAGCAACTGGTGCGCCAGGCGGTCGTGCCCGACTATTTTTCAGGCCGCTTCGACGGCCCCGGCGAGACACTGATGCTGGTGCACGGCCGGCTGACCGAAGCCAGCGCGATGGAACTGGCCCAACGCCTGCAGCAAGTGGGTGGCGAACTGGCCCGCCTGCACCAGGAAGACCAGCGCCTGCCAGCCGATCGGCGCGACGGCTACACGCTGATGGTGGGCCTGCGCTCCTGGGAGTTTGAAGCATTCACTGCCATGCGCCGTCAACCAACAGGCCCATCGACGCCAGCCCGTGCGGCCATTCACCAGAAGGGCCCGAGGAACAGGTAGACCGTGCTGCCGCCCAGGCGGGTGCCGCCTGCGGCAAAGTACAAGGGGCCGAAGCGCGTGTCCACCGACACAAAGGCACTGCCGGCGCGCAGCAGGTCACTGGCGTGCACCGCGCGGGCGTCTTCCACGGCCGCCCCCAGTTCGGCCGACACACCCACGCGCACGGCACCGCCCAGCCCGGCGGGCATGCGGCCCACCTCGCGCCCCAGCACCGCACGGCCGAAGAGCACGGTGCTGCCGTTGATCGAATTGCGCGGCGTGCCCGACAAACGCAGGAACCCGCCCAGCGGCAAGGGCGAGAAGCCGTCGCGCCCCTTGGCCCATTCGGCATACAAGTGCCCGCCCCAGCGCCCAAGGCGGAAAGGCAGCATCGCCTGCACCGACGACTGCGCCAGCGCACGCCCTGTCGTGTCTTGCTCGTTGGCATGCTCGTAGCGCGCCTGCAGCAGCCCGCCTCGGGTGGGAAAGGCCAGCGGCTCCAGGGTGTCCAGTGCCACCTGCACAAAGCGGGTGGTCTGCGAAACGGTCCGCGAGCCACCAGCAGCCGGCTCAGGCAGCAACACGCTGGCGCGCAGGCGCTGGCGTGACAGGCCCAGCGTCACCTGGCCCCAGGGGCCCAGCTGGCGGCCCAGGGCCGTCGTGGCCGTGTTGCCGGACAGCCCCAGCCGCAGCGCCTTCAGGCGCTGGCTGTAGGCATCCAACGCATCGGCGTCATGGGCCACTGCCAGGGTAGCGAACCAGGGCGAGCCCGGCCCCAGCGGCTGCCACCATTCGGTACCCAGGTGCCGGACCGAGCCCAGTCGCGCCAGGGTGCGCAACTCGCCACCCCAGGGGTTGAGCCAGGACAACACGTGCATGGCGGCCACACTGAAGCGGTGCTCGTCATGAAAGTCGCTGTTGAGCTCCAGGCCCAGCCTCACCCGGCTGTGGCGCCAATCAGCTTCCACCGGCGTGAGCACAATGCTGCGGCCGGCCGCAATTTCACGCACCTGCACCTCGACCCGCTCGAAGTCGCCACGCCCGTACAGCCGGTCGGCCGCGGCGCGCGCATCGGCCACCGTTACCGGGTCGCCCGGCACCAGGCCCAATTCATTGACCAGCGCCTGGGCATTGGCGCGCTGGGTACCGGTCACCTCCAGCGCCAACAGCGGTCGCCGGTCGGTGGGCGCCCGGTAGGCCTGCAAGCCCTGGCGCAGGGCCTCGCCGGCCGCGTAGTCAGCCGGCGGCAAGGCCAGGGCAAGCAAGCGCGCGGCCACCGCCTGGGCAGCGCGCTCACCGGCCGCCAAAGCCCGGTTGCCGGCTTCGAAATCGGCAAAGCTGATGCCGTCCAGTGCTGGGGCGATCAACACGTCGGCCGGACCCAGCTCGCGCAGCGACCGCTGCACGTTCTGCTCGGTCAGGATGTTGATCATCTGCTGGGCCACGCCGATGGCACTGCCCAGGCTGCTGTCGTCAGACAAAGGCGTGCCGACATTCACCGCAATCACCACCTCGGCACCCAGGGCACGGGCAATGTCCACCGGCAGGTTGCGCACCAGCCCCCCATCCACCAGCAAGCGGCCGTTCACCGGCAGGGGCGCAAACAGACCGGGCACGGCCAGCGACGCGCGCAGCGACACCAACAAGGGCTCGGCGCCCAGTTCCACCAGATCACCCGTGCGCAGGTCGGTGGCCACGGCCCGGTAGGGCAGGGCCAGGTGCGCAGCCGGCGTCTCTGCGCTGAGGGCGGGCAGCAGGTGGCGCAGCAGGGATTCAAGGGCCTGGTTGCCGGCGGCCGATGCGGGCAATTGCACCCCTTGGGCCGTCAGGCCGAACTCGATGCGCGAGGGCAGCAGCAAGTCATCCTCGCGGCGCCGGTAGCTCAGCGCGGCGCGCGGCGGCCGGTCGGCCAGGATGGCGGCCCAGTCGGTGCGAAGCGCCAGGCCTTCCAACTCATCCACGCTGCGGCCGGCCGCAAAGGCACCGCCCACCACCGCGCCCATGCTGGCACCCACCACCAGATCCACCGGCACCCGCATCTGCTGCAGGGCGCGCAACACGCCAATGTGAGCAAAGCCCCGGGCGCCACCGCCTGACAAGACCAGTCCCACGCGCGGGCGCGGCTTGCCCGCAGAAGACGCTGCCACATCGGGCATCGGCGCCGGTTGTGCCCAGGCGTGGCCGGCGCAAGCCAGGCCCGCCGCCGCCAGGCAGCGCCAGAACCACGGGGCGTGCATGCGGGTCAGACCATCAACATGCCACCGTCCAGCAGGATGGACTGGCCGGTCATGCCATCACTTTCGGCCGAGCCGAGGTACACCGCCAGATGGGCGATCTCCTCGGGCTTGAGAAAGCGGCGCAGCGGCACACGCAGCTTGCCGTTGGCCATGATCTGCTCGAAGCTCAGGCCGGTGATGGCCGAGTGCGCGCTGAAGGACTGCAGCATGTCGGTCTCCACAAAGCCCGGGCAGATGGCGTTGACGCAGATGCCCAGCGGCCCCAGCTCTTGCGCGGCGCAGCGGGTCAGCCCCACCAGCGCATGCTTGCTGGCGTTGTAGGCGCTCTGGTTCAGCGAGCCGCCCTTGCCGGCGGTGCTGGCGATATTGACCACCTTGCCGCGCCCTCGATCACGCATGTGGCGCAGGGCCAGCTGCATCACGTGGAAGGCGCCATACAGGTTCACCTGCATCACGTGGTCGAAGTCTTCGGGCGTGCAATCGAGCAGCGGGGCAGCGTGGTAGACGCCGGCGTTGTTCACCAGCACGTCGATGCCACCGGTCTGGGCCACGACGCCATCGACCAGCGCGGCCACGGCAGCGCGGTCGGCCACGTTCACCGCGTGCGTGTGCACCGTCGCACCCAGTGCACGCGCTTGCTCGGCGGTGGCCTGCAGGCCGTCCAGCGTGGTGGCGGTGAGCACCAGATTGGCGCCTTCGGCGGCGTAGCGCAGGGCAATGGCCTGGCCGATGCCCCGGCTGGCGCCGGTGATGAGGGCGGTGCGGCCGGCCAGGCGGCCGGGGCGGGCGGTTGTCGCGGAAGTGAATGCGGTCATGGGCAGATCCTGGGATGGTGGGCCACAGAATAATCGCCAGCCACTACCCGGAGCATCACGCCATGGACACCCCCACCCTGAACCCGCTGACCGAATCGGAAATCGTGGCTGCCGTCGCCACGCAAGAAGCCGAGGCCGTGGCCCTGCTCAGCGAGCTGGTGGCCCAGCCTTCGCTGCTGGGCGACGAGATGGGCGCCCAGGCCATCATGCGGCGCGAGTTTGCGGCCGACGGCCTGCGGGTGCACGAGTTCGCCATCGACGAAGCGCGCCTGCGCGACCACCCCGGTTTTTCGCCGTCGATCATTCCCTACGACGGCCGGCACAACGTGGTGGGTGTGCACCAGCCGGTGGGACCGGTGCGCGGGCGCTCGCTCATCCTCAACGGCCACATCGACGTGGTGCCGGTGGGCACCGCCGGCATGTGGCAGACGCCTCCTTTCGAGCCGCGTGTGGATGGCGACAAGCTGTACGGCCGGGGCGCCGCCGACATGAAGGCCGGCATCGTGGCCTACACCCTGGCCTTTCGCGCCCTGCGCCGCATGGGCTACGAGCCGGCCGCGCCGGTCTACCTGCAATCGGTGGTCGAAGAAGAATGCACCGGCAACGGCGCGCTGGCCTGCCTGGTCGAGGGCTACACCGCCGACGCAGCCATCATCCCCGAGCCGGGCGAAGGCATCATGAGCGCGCAGATGGGCGTGATGTGGATGACCATCGACGTGTACGGCGTGCCGGTGCACGCGGCCTACGCCCACACCGGCGAGTCGGCCATCGGCTTTGCCAACCAGGTGGTCGACAGCCTGCGCGAGCTCGAGCGCGACTGGAACCGCCCGGCCATGCGCCATGCCTGTTATGCGGGCCATGAGCACCCGATCAACTTCAACCTGGGCAAGCTGCAGGGCGGTGAGTGGACCTCGTCGGTGCCCACCCATTGCCGGGTGGACATGCGCCTGGGCTTCTACCCCGGCCGCACGCCGGCCGAGGTGCGGGCCGAGGTCGAGGCCCACCTGCAACGCTTCTACGAGGCCCATCCCCAGCGCAACAGCGTGCGCTACGAGGTCAGCTACCAGGGCTTCCAGGCCCAGGGCTGCGTGGTCGACACCCAGCAGCCGGTGATCCAGCAGCTGATGCAGGCCCACCACGACATCGCCGGCAGCCAGCCGCCGGTGTTTGCCAGCACGGCCACCACCGATGTGCGCTTCTTCCACCTGTACGGCAACATCCCCAGCACCTGCTACGGCCCGCACGGCGCCGACATCCACGGCATCGACGAATGGGTGTCGATCAGCAGCCTGCAGCGCGTCACCGCCGTGCTGGCGCTGTTCATGGCCCGCTGGTGCGGGCTGAACCGGCGCGCTGCTTGAGCACCGACCAGTCCCTGGGCGCAAGCGGGCCGAGCGCCGCACCCGCTGCAAGCGGCCTTAGAAGCCTTCAACCCATGTGGGCCATCCTGCTGGGCACGTCGGTCGTGCTCAGCCTGGCCATGGGCCTGCGCCAGAGCCTGGGGCTGTTCATGCCGCCGATCACCCGGGGCATCGGCATCACGGTGACCGACTTCACCACCGCCATCGCGGTGCAGAACCTGGTGTGGGGCCTGCTGCAACCGCTGGCCGGCGCCTGGGCCGTGCGGCTGGGCTACCGGCCGCTGCTGCTGGCGGGCGCCGCGCTGTATGCGGTGGCACTGCTGCTGCTGGCCAGCGCGCAGGGCCTGCTGGCCGTGGTGCTGGGCGCGGGCGTGATGGTGGGCGCGGCGCTGGCCTGCACCGGCTCGGCGCTCACCCTGTCGGTGGCCACCCGGGTGGTGCCACCGGCATCGCGCAGCCTGGTGCTGGGCATGGTGTCGGCCGCCGGCTCGCTGGGCGCGATGATCGCCGCTCCGCTGGGCCAATCGCTGTCGGCCGGCTTCGGCTGGCGCTGGGGCGTGCTGGGCTTTGCGGTGCTGGCCCTGTGCATGCTGCCGGCAGCCTGGGTGGCCGGGCGCGCCGATGCGGTGTCGCTGCCGGCGCCTGCGGCAGGCACGGCCGACAAGGCCTCGGCGATGCAGGCGGTACGCCAGGCCTTGAGCACGCCGCCCTTCGTGGTGATGTCGCTGGCCTACTTCGTCTGCGGCATGCAGCTGGTCTTCATCACCACCCACCTGCCCACCTACCTTGATCTGTGCGGCATGAACCCGATGCTCAGCGCCCAGGCCCTGGGCGTGATTGGCGGCTTCAACGTGCTGGGCAGCCTGTTCTTCGGCTGGGCCGGCGGGCGCTGGAACAAGCAATTGCTGCTGGGCTGCATGTACGTGGCGCGCAGCTTCGTGCTGGCGGCTTATTTCATCGCCCTGCCCACACCCACCACCACACTGATGTTCGCCGCCGTGATGGGCTTTTTGTGGCTGGGCGTGGCGCCGCTGGTATCGGGCTCGGTGGCCGAGATGTTCGGCCTGCGCTGGCAGGCCATGATCCAGGGCCTGGCCTTTTTCAGCCACCAGATGGGCAGTTTTGCGGGCGCGTTTGGTGGCGGCGTGTTGTTCGACTGGCTGGGCAATTACGAGCTGGCCTGGCGCGTGGGCGTGGGCCTGGGGGTGGCTGCCGGGCTGGTACAGATCGCAGTGGCGGTCAGCGGCTGGGGGCAGCCGCCTGCGGGTCGGCGGCAAGCGATGCCGGCCCATCGCGGCAGCACGCCCGCGCGGGCCTGAACTCGCCTGGGTTCCCACCCGCACGCGCCCAGGCCGCATGCACCACCCAAGGCGCCGCGCCAAAACCGGCCAGCGCGAAGCAATTCGATCTGCTCAGGCAGCTGGCAGCTCGGTGGTCACCTCCAGCCCCGGCAGCGCACCGCTGCGCCGCCATTCATCGAGCAAGCGGATGAAGGCCATCGGCCCGCGCCAGAACTGCGAGTTGCGCTCCATGCGGGCGTCGGGCTGACCTTCGTTGTTGTAGTAGCCGGGTGTGCAACTGGCCAGGTAATCACGCCGGCTGGCGGCGTACTTCAGGATGGTGGCCACCCAGGCTGCTTCGGCGTCGGCGCTGGCTTCCAGCGTGCGCAGGCCACGGGCCTTCACCTGGCCCAGGATGTGGGCGATGTGGTGCGATTGCTCGTCCAGCATGTGCTGGAAGTTGGCGCTCTGGCCCGACTGCTGCGTGGTCATCACAAACAGATTGGGGAAGCCATGCGTGAACAGACCATGGAAGGTGGACGCGCCGCCCTTCCACTTGTCGGTCAGCGTCTGGCCATCGCGCCCCACCACCTCGAAGCCGAGGCGCCGCGTGAAATCGGTGCCCACCTCGAAGCCGGTGCCGTAGATCAGGCAATCGAGTTCAATTTCGCGCCCGGCCACCACCACACCGCGCTCGGTGATGCGTTCCACGCCCTGGCCCTGGGTGTCGACCAGGTGCACATGGGGCCGGTTGAAGGTGTCCAGGTACTGGTCGTGAAAACACGGCCGCTTGCAGAACTGGCTGTACCAGGGCTTGAGCGCCTCGGCGGTGTTGGTGTCCTTCACCACGGCCGACACCCGGGCGCGAACGCGCTCCATCTTCAGGTCGTCCGCGCGCTGGATCAGGGCCTCCACCTCCGCCGGTGTGGCGCCGGCCGTGGCCTGGCGGCGTGCAGCGATCAGGATGCCGGCGATCAGGTCGGTCCAGCCGTCGTTGACCAGGTCGACGTCGAAGCGCCCGCCCGAGATCACCGTGGTGAAGTTGTCCATGCGCGCGCGCTGCCAGCCGGGCTTGAGCGACTTCACCCAATCGGGGTCGGTGGGGCAGTCGTTGCGCACGTCCACCGAGCTGGGCGTGCGTTGGAAGACATGCAGCGCCTTCGCGCCCGCGCCCAGGTGCGGCACGCACTGCACCGCCGTGGCGCCGGTGCCGATGATGCCCACCCGCTTGTCGGCCAGGCCGGTGAGGCCGCCGTACGAATCACCGCCGGTGTAGGCGTAGTCCCAGCGGCTGGTGTGAAAGCTGTGGCCCTTGAAGCTTTCAACGCCCGGTATGCCCGGCAGCTTGGGCAGGTTCAGCGGCCCGCCGGCCAGGATGAGAAAGCGCGCCCGCAGCTGGTCGTGCCGGTTGGTGCTGATCAGCCAGCGCGCGGCGGCGTCGTCCCAGCGCACGGCGGTGATCACGGTCTGGAACAGCGCCGCGCGGTACAGGTCGAAGTGCCGGCCGATGCGCTGCGAATGCGCCAGGATCTCGGGCGCCTTGGCGTACTTGCCCACGGGCATGTAGCCGGTTTCTTCCAGCAGGGGCAGGTAGATGTAGCTCTCGGTGTCGCAGGCGGCGCCGGGGTAGCGGTTCCAGTACCAGGTGCCGCCGAAATCGCTGCCTTTTTCGATCAGGCACAGGTCGTCGTAGCCGGCCTGGCGCAGGCGGGCACCGGCCAGCAGGCCGCCGAAACCGCCGCCGACGATGAGTGCGTCCATGTCGCGCACCACCGGCTCTCGGGTGAAGCCGGGGGTGGCATACGGGTCGTCCAGGTAGTGGGCGTGCTCGCCTTCGATGCCCTGGTACTGCGCATTGCCATCGCGGCGCAGGCGGCGCTGGCGCTCGGCCTCGTAGCGGGCGCGCAGGGCGGCGGTGTCGGCCACGGCGGCGTCGGGCAGGGTGTGGGGCAAAGTGTGGGGCAAAACGCTGTCGGTCATGCGGCCGGCTCCTGTCGGTGGCGGGGCCCTGCCTCATCAGCAGGGTGAGGGCACTCTAGGGGAGGCTCCGGTCCGGGCATGTCGCCCACAAGTCAGTGGCAAGCGCCCGGATAGCCGGGCAAAGCGGCGCTTGCTCGGCGCATCGCCCCGCCAAGTCGGGCGCTACGCTGAGTGCAAACCCCAGCCCGAAGGCACGTGACCCATGTTGACCCGATTGATCTATGCCAGCGAAGCCGACGCAGCGTTGACGCCCGCCGCGTTGGAAGCACTGCTCGTGCATGCGCGCCAGCACAACCTGCGCAAGCACCTCACCGGCCTGCTGCTTTTCGACAGCCAATGCTTCTTGCAGGTGCTGGAGGGCGCGCGCGAAAGCGTGAGCGAGGTCTATTGCAAGATCGTGCACGACCGGCGGCACCGGCGCGTGGTGCTGCTGGAGGCCACCGCCGTGGATGCGCGGCGCTTCGACCGCTGGCAGATGGCGTTTTCACCGGCGCTGGCCTCGCACCAGGTGCTGTACCAACGCTACGGCAGCACCCCGCGCTTCAACCCCTTCGACATGGCTGCGCCGGCCGCACTGTCCCTGCTGAGCGCGCTGACCCCAGCCGACTGAAGCGCCTAGGTGCGCAGCGTCAGGCCGCCATCGGCCACCAGGCCATGGCCGGTGATGAAGTCGGCCTCGTCGCTGGCCAGCAGCAGCACCGAGCGGGCCATGTCGATGGGCTGGCCCAGGCGCCGCAGGGCGGCCTTCTTGGCCCAGATGGCGCGGATCTTCTCGTCCTGAAAACTGGCCGCCGTCATGCCGGTGTGGATGGCGCCGGGCAGCAGGTAGTTCACCGTGATGCCCCACTTGCCCAGCTCCAGCGCCAGGGTCTTGCTGATGCCGGCCACTGCATGCTTGCTGGCGGTGTAGGCCGTCAGGCCGATGTCGGTGCGCTCGGCCATCACCGAGGCGGTGTTGATGATGCGGGCCCGGCCGGTGGTGGCCGCCCGCGCCCGCAGTGCCGGAATGGCCGCCCTGCACATGCGGAACACCGCCCGCGCGTTGACGGCAAAGGTGTTGTCCCACTGCGCGTCGGTGGTCAGCTCGCCCAGGGCATTGGCCGACACGCCGGCGTTGTTGAAGAGGATGTCCAGCCCGCCGCCCTCGCGCACGGCGGTGGCCACGATGGTTTCGGGTGCGTCGGGTGCGGTCACGTCCTGGGCCAGGGGCACGATGCGCATCTGATCGGCATGCACCGTCAGGATGGCGCTGGTCGGGCGATCGACGGCGATCACCAGCGCGCCTTCTTCGGCAAACAGGCGTGCCGTTGCCGCGCCGATGCCCGAAGCGGCCCCGGTGACGATGGCGACCTTGCCGGCCAGGCGGTTCAGGGGGGTGGGCATGCGGGCGTCTCCTGGTGTGTGGTGGGTGCAAACGGGTTCTAACCCGCAGCCGCCGGCGGCCACCGTCTTCCCCGGGACACGGCCGACAGGTTGCTGGGCATGACACGCCGCGCCGCCGCTTCAGGCCTCGGGCGGAAGCGCCTCACCCAGCAAGGTGATCAGTTCGTCCAGCGTTCGGTAGAAGCCGTCGATGAATTCAGTGCCGATGCGCGACTCGATGGCCGCATAGGTGGCCTCGATCTGCGGCGCCATCCTGGCGGCCAGCGCACGGCTGCGCGGCGTGATCGACACCCGCACGCGCCGTGCATCGCCCGCCATGCGCTCGCGCTTGACCAGGCCCAGGTCGTCCATGCGCGAGAGCACACCCGCCAGGCTGGGGCTGGAGATGCGGCACAGCTCGACGATCTGCCGTGGCTCCAGTGGCCCGGCATCGAGCAGGGCGCGCACGATGCGCCACTGCTGCTCGGTCAGGCCATGGGCGTTGAGGATGGGGCGGAAGTTGGCGATCACCGCCTCGCGCGCCTGCAGCAGCAACAGCGGCAGGTTGCGGTGCTGCAGCGACGCGGCAGAGAGGGGCTTCGGCTTCATCGCGTCGGGCTGAAACGGGGGGATGGCGTCGGGTTTGCCGGCAGGCGGCCTGCCTTGACGGTGCCCTATCGTAGCGTCTACATTGCTAACTTCTTAGTAAATTTTCGGCGCACCGCCCCACCACCATGGCACAGCTTCCCACGGGCACCGTTTATGGCTGCCTGCTGAACCACCGGCCAGCCCTGGCGGCCCTGGGTGATGCGGTGCACCAGGCGCCCTACAAGGCCCCGCCCCAGGCGCCGGTGCTGTATGTCAAACCGCGCAATACGCGCTTGGCCGGTGGCGTGGCCGTGGGTGTGCCCAAGGATGTACCCGCACTGCAGGTGGGCGCCGCGCTGGGCCTGGTGATCGGCCGCACGGCCTGCCGGGTAGGCGTCGATCAAGCCTTGGCCCATGTGGCCGGCGCCGTCATCGTCAACGACCTGAGCGTGCCGCACGACCGCTTCTACCGCCCCAGCGTGCGGCTGAAGGCGCGCGATGGCTTCTGCCCGGTGGGCAGCACCGTGGTGCCGCTGGCCGACCTGCCGGCGGCGGTCGATGCACTGGGCGTGCGGGTGTTGATCGACGGCACCCAGGTGCACAGCACCACCACCGGCGAGCGCATCCGCAACGCTGCCCGCTTGCTGTCCGATGTCAGCCAGTTCATGACCCTGCAGCCGGGCGATGTGCTGATGCTGGGCGTGTCGCACGGTGCACCTCTGGCTGCCACTGGCCAGACCGTGACCATTCAGATCGACGGTTTGGGCGAACTGAGCACACCTTTGGTCGCAGAAGCCGACGCACCCGTTGTCACCGTGCCCACCCAGCCCATGCCCACCCAGCGCTGCGCCCAGGTGGCGTTTGGCGGCGCCATCCACACCGCCGTGCCGCATGCCCAGGGCCTGCAAGTGGCCGATGGCCGTGTGCTGGCAGAAGCCGAGGTGGTGTGGCTGCCGCCCTTTGCGGTGGGCACGGTCATCGCCCTGGGCCTGAACTACGCCGACCATGTCAAAGAGCTGTCCAAGGAACTCACCGTCACCGCGCAGGACGAGCCGCTGGTCTTCCTCAAGGGCCCGGGCTCCTTGGTGGGCCACGGCGGGCGCACGCGCCGGCCGGGCGTTGCCAACTTCATGCATTACGAGTGTGAACTGGCGGTGGTGATCGGCCGCCCGGCCCGCAACGTCTTGGCCGCCGATGCATTGGCTTATGTGGCCGGATACACCGTCTGCAACGACTACGTCGTGCGCGACTACCTGGAAAACTGGTACCGCCCCAACCTGCGCGTGAAAAACCGCGACGGCGGCACCGTGCTGGGTCCCTGGTTCGTGCCCGCCAGCGAAGTGCCCGATCCGCACGCCCTGGGCCTGCGCACCCTGGTCAACGGCCAAATCACCCAGCAGGGCAGCACCGGCGACATGGTCAACGGCGTGCCGGCGTTGATCGAATATTTAAGCAGCTTCATGACCCTTCACCCAGGCGACGTCATCCTCACCGGCACGCCCGACGGCGTGGTCAATGTG
>JANOAQ010000185.1:0-2910 GCA_031411195.1 Burkholderiaceae bacterium
ACCGCGAAGGTCTTGATGCCCAGCCAGATCCAGCCGGGGATGAAGGACAGGAACTCGAACGGTGGCAGCCAGCCGCCCAGGAACAGGGTGACGGCCAGGATGGACACCAGCCACATGTTGGCGTATTCGGCCAGGAAGAACATGGCGAAGCTCATGCCCGAGTACTCGATCATGTGGCCGGCCACGATCTCGGATTCGCCTTCGACCACGTCGAAGGGGTGACGGTTGGTTTCGGCCAGGCCGGCGATGAAGTAGACGATGAACACCGGGAACAGCGGCAGCCAGTTCCAGCTGAACATGCCGGCCCCTGCACTGGCCATCATGCCCTTGCCCTGGCTCATGACGATGTCGGTCATGTTCATCGAGCCGGCCACCATCAGCACGATGACCAGGGCAAAACCCATCGCGATCTCGTAGCTGACCATCTGGGCCGAGGCGCGCAGCGCACCCAGGAAGGCGTACTTCGAATTGGACGCCCAGCCGGCGATGATGACGCCGTAGACCTCGAGCGAGGTGATCGCCATCAAGAAGAGCAGGCCGGCGTTGATGTTGGCCAGCGCGACCTCGGGCCCGAAGGGCACCACCGCCCAAGCCGCCAGGGCCGGCATGATGGTCATGACGGGGCCCAGGAAAAACAGGCCCTTGTTGGCCGCAGTCGGTTGGATGATCTCCTTGAAGATCAGCTTCACCGCGTCGGCGATGGGCGTGAGCAGGCCGTACGGGCCCACGCGGTTGGGGCCAGGGCGCACCTGGGTCCAGGCGATGCCCTTGCGCTCCCACAGCGTGAGGTAGGCGACGCACACCATCAAAGGCGCCACCACCGCGATGATCTTGATCAGGCTCCAGATCACCAGCCAGACCGTGGGCCAGACCGGGCCGCCGAACAGCGAACCCCCGAATTGATTGAACTGGTCGATCATGGTGTTCAGGCCTTTTCCACCGTGATGGCACCGAACATCGCACCGAGGGTGGCGGTGTCCGCATGGCCCGCCGGCACGCGCACGGTATTGGCGGCCTGGGTGGCATCCAGGCGTGCCGGCAGCACGGCCACCGCAGTGCCTTGCGCCACGCGCACGCGGTCACCGTCGGTCAGCCCCAGCGCTTGCCACAAGCCAGCCGGCAATCCAACCACCGGCGCCCGGGCGTCGGCCGTAAGCTGCAGCGCCGGTGCGCGGCGCACCAGGGCGTCGGTGGCGTAGATCGGCACGTCAGCCAGGCGCTGCAGGCCATCGGCAGCCATCGACAGTTCGATCGCGGCGGTGCTGCGGTTGTTCAGACGCTTGGCCAGGGTGGCCAAGTCGCCCAGGGCCTCGGCGCGCACTTCTTCGGCGCTCTCCTGGTTGAAGCCGGGCAGACCGAGCAGGTTGCCCAGCACGCGCAGCACCTTCCAGGCCGGACGGGCATCACCCGCAGGCTTGACCACGCCGTGGAAGCCTTGCACACGGCCCTCGGCGTTGACGAAGGTGCCGGCGGTTTCAGTGAACGGCGCGATGGGCAACAGCACATCGGCGTTGTCGACGGCCGCGTCCTTGAACGAGGTCAGCGCCACGATCAAGCCGGAGCCCGCCAGCGCGGCGCTGGCCGCAGCAGCATCGGCGGCATCGAGCGCGGGCTCGACATCCAGCAGCAGCAATGCCTTCATCGGCTGGCTCAACATCTGGCCGGCGTTGAGGCCTCCTGCGCCGGGCAGGGCCTTGACCAACTGGGCGCCCACGGTATTGGCATCGGCCGTGAGGTAGCCCACCGAGGCACCGGTCTGCTCGGCGATCCATTGCGCCAGCGCCAGCAGGGTGCTGGCTTGCGGGTGCTGCGCGGCGGCATTGCCCAGCAGCACGGCCTTGCGTTCACCCGACATCAGGGCCCGGGCCACCGCTTCGGCGTCGGCATTGACAAGCCCTGTGGCGGGAGCGGCCACCCCCTTGGCCGTGGCGATGTAGCCCGCCACATCGGCCAGGACCTGGGCCCACTGCATCGGTGCGGCGGTGAGCGTGGAGTTCAGCGGAATCGCCCAGTCGTCGTGGGCGGCATTCAGGCTCATCACCAGGCCACCCCTGCGCGCAGCCTGCCGGATGCGCAGGGCGTACAGCGGGTGATCCTTGCGCAGGAAGGCGCCCACCACGAAAGCGCGGTCCAGGCTGGAGAGCGATGCGATCGAGGTGCCCAGCCAGCGGGCCTGGCCGGCCGGTGCCGCATTGCTGAAGTCGGCGTGGCGGGTTCGCACGTCGATGCTTTCACTGCCCAGCCCGCGCACAAGCTTGGCCAGCAGGTGCAGTTCTTCGACCGAGCGGTGGGCCGTACCCAGCGCGCCGATGCCGGTCACACCATGTTCGGCCTTGATGCGCTTGAGACCGTCGGCGACATAGCCCAGGGCCGTGTTCCAGTCGACGGCCTGCCATTGGCCGCCCTGCTTGACCATGGGCGACGTCAGGCGCTGCGGGCTGTTGAGCGCCTCGTAGCTGAAGCGGTCGCGGTCGGCGATCCAGCATTCGTTGACAGCGTCGTTTTCCAGCGGCAGCACGCGCAGTACCTGGTTGCCCTTGACCTGCACCACCAGGTTGGCACCGGTGCTGTCATGCGGGCTCACGCTCTTGCGGCGTGACAGCTCCCAGGTGCGAGCTGCGTAGCGGAAGGGCTTGCTGGTGAGCGCCCCCACCGGGCAGATGTCGATCATGTTGCCCGACAGTTCGCTGTCGATCGTGCGGCCCAGAAAGGTGGTGATCTCGCTGTGCTCGCCGCGGTGCTGCATGCCCAGCTCCATCACGCCGGCCACCTCTTGGCCGAAGCGCACGCAGCGGGTGCAATGGATGCAGCGGCTCATCTCCTGCATCGAGATCAGCGGGCCGACATTCTTGTGGAAGACGACGCGCTTTTCTTCGTGGTAGCGGCTGGCGCTGCCGCCGTAGCCCACGG
>JANOAQ010000186.1:0-19541 GCA_031411195.1 Burkholderiaceae bacterium
CCGCACGTCGCAGACGCCGAATCGCCGCTTTGTGCACCCCGCATAGTCCAGGCCCCGGGCCGGGCCGGCGGCGGCCACCCACTGCAGGGCCACTTCGTCAGGCCCCAGCAGCAGCGCGCCCGGCACCCGGGCCGCCGCCCAGGCGCCCAGCAGCGGCGCAGCACTCAGGGCCACACCCCGGCAGCCGGGCATCACCTCATCGAGCGACTGGATACGGTGCAGGTGCGGGTCGATGGTGATCAGCCCGTCCACCTGGCTGGCCAGCAGCGCGGCAATGTGGCGCTGGCTGACCGCCTCGCCGGGCGTGAAGGCCATGTCCTGACGCATGTAGGCGAGGTAAGGGCTGACCAGCAGGATCTGCCGGGCGCCCAGGTCACGCGCCGCCGGCAGGGCGATCAGCAACTCGACCAACTTGTCATGGGGCTGGTGCAGGCCCCGCAGCACCACCAACTGCGCCGGCAACTGCGGCGGCAAGCGCAGCTTGCTTTCGCCATCGGGAAAGCGGTGCCGCTCGATCAGCGCTGCCGACACCCCCAGCGCGCCCGCCAGGGCCTGCGCCATGACACCTTCGTCGTCGAATGCCAGCACCAATCCTGGGGTCATGCGTTTGTCTCCTGCCAACATTGTCGGGCATGCCGATCCGGCCGCCCGCCGCACCCGGCTCGCCCCGGGCGGCCTAGGTGCGAGCCGCCTGATGGGCCGCCTGGTGGGCCGCCAAATTGGCAGCCATGTCGGCGCGAAGGGTTTCAGCCAGGGCCCGGCGATCGGCGTGTGCGCTGGCCTGCGGCAGCAACAATTGCACATGGGCCACCAGCGCGCGCGCGGTGGCCACCCGCCACAGGCTTTGTACCAGCGTGGTGTCGCCGACATAGGCAACCGAAGGGCTGAAGGCCAGCGCACCCTCCGAAAAGCGCAACACCGCCGGCTGGATCGGCGTAGCGGTGGCAATCGCCGCCTGCAAGAGGTTGGCGTGGAAAGGCAGCAGTTCGGGCCCAGGGCCTGTGGTGCCTTCGGGAAAGGCAGCCACGGTCTCGCCGGCCTGCAGCGCTTCGGCCATGGCATGCACCACGCGCAGCGAATCCCGCTTGCGTTCACGCTCGATGAACAGGGTGCCTGCGCCCTTGACCAGCCAGCCCAGCAGCGGCCAGTGCAGCACATCGGCCTTGGACACGAACCGGGCGTGCGGCACGGCCGCGTGCAGTGCGGCCACGTCCAGCCACGAGACATGGTTGGCGATCAGCAGGGTGGCACCAGGCCGCGGCGTGCCCTGCACGCGCAGGCCCACCCCCATCGCCCGCAGCAGGCCGGCCGACCACCAGCCGATGCGGGCATGGCGGCCCGCCGCGTCGAGCCACGGAAAGCGCAGCGCCATCACCGCCATGCCGTGCAGCACATGCACGACCACACGCAGCACACGCCACAGCGCGCGCGGGGCGTGCGTCAGACCGCCCATCAGGTGGAAAGGGCTTCGTAGGCCACGGTACCGGCCACCAAGGTGGCGCGCACCCGGCCGGGCAGCGCAAAGCCTGTGGCATCGAACGCAAAGGGCGTGTGCTTGCCCTGGCTGAGCAGCGCGCCGGGCGTCGCCATCCAGGTGGCGGCGGGGTCGAAGACACACACATCGGCCACACCACCCACCACCAGTTGGCCGGCCGACGAGGCAAGCGAGCCCAGCGCATCGCCCAGCACCCGCACCGGATCACTGGTGACACGGGCCAGCGCGGCGGGCAGGGCCAGGCCGCTGTCGGCGCCCCACTTCAGGGCCAGGCTCAGCAGCAGCTCCAGGCCGGTGGCGCCAGGCTCGGCCTCGCCGAAGGGCAGTTGCTTGGCGTCGCCTTCGACCGGCGTGTGGTCGGACACCAGCGCGTCGATCGTGCCGTCGGCCAGCGCGGCGCGCAGCGCGTCGCGATCGCTGCCCTGGCGCAGCGGGGGCGTCAGGCGCATGGCGGGGTTGAAAAAGCCGATGTCCATATCGGTCAGGTGCAGGGAGTTGATCGACACATCGGCGGTGATCGGCAAGCCCTCGGCCTTGGCCGCGCGCAGCAAGGCCACGCCGGCTGCGCTGGACAGGCGGCACAGGTGCACCCGCGCGCCGGTGGTGCGCACCAGTTCGATGATGGTGAGCAGCGCCACCGTCTCTGCGGCCACCGGCACGCCCGCCAGGCCCAGGCGCGTGGCCACTGCGCCGCTGGCCGCCACACCCTTGCCCAGCCAGCCGTCCTGCGGGCGCAGCCACACGGTGTAGCCGAAGGTGGCGGCGTACTGCAGCGCGCGCATCAGCACCAGGGTGTCGGTCACCGGCACTTCGGCCTGGCTGAAGCCCACGCAGCCGGCCTCGGTCAGTTCGGCCATTTCGGTCAGCGTCTGGCCACCCAGGCCACGGGTGAGCGCACCCAGCGGGAACAACCGGCAAAGGCTGAGCTTGCGGGCGCGGAACTTCAGCATCTCCACCAGGCCGGGTTCGTCCAGCGTGGGGTCGGTGTCGGGCGGGCAGACCAGGCTGGTGACGCCGCCGGCGGCGGCGGCGTTGAGCTCGCTTTCGAGCATGCCCTCGTGCTCGTGCCCCGGCTCGCGCAGGCGCGCGGCCAGGTCCACCAGGCCGGGCATCACCACCCAGCCGGCCGCGTCGATCACGCGTTGGGGCTGGAAATCGGCAGGCACGCTGCCCAGGGTGAGGACGCGGCCGGTGGCAATGGCCACGTCGCCCACCTCGTCGCGGCCCGAAGCCGGGTCGATGAGCCGGCCGCCCTTGATGAGAATCTTCATGCTGGCCTCCGCCGAGCCGCCTCAAGGAGGCCGGACACCCCCACGGGGGGCAGCGAACAAACGTGCGCGTGGCGGTTCATGCCTCATTCCCCGCAATGATCGACATGACCGCCATGCGCACCGCGATGCCAAAAGTCACCTGCGGCAGGATCACGCTGTGCGAACCGTCGGCCACCGACGAATCGATCTCGACACCCCGGTTGATGGGCCCCGGGTGCATCACGATGGCGTCGGCCTTGGCCAGGGCCAGCTTGCCCTCGGTCAGGCCGTAGTTCTTGAAGAACTCGCCCGCGCTGGGCAGCATGGCGCCGCTCATGCGCTCGTTCTGCAGGCGCAGCATGATGATGACGTCGGCGCCGCGGTTGCCTTCTTCCATGCTGTGGCACACACGCACGCCCATGCCTTTGAAATCACCGGGCACCAAGGTCTTGGGGCCGACCGCGCGGATATCGGGCACGCCCAGGATGGACAGCGCGTGGATGTCGCTGCGCGCCACCCGGCTGTGCACGATGTCGCCGACGATGGCCACGCTCAGCTGGGTGAAATCCTTCTTGAAGTGCCGGATCGTGTACATGTCCAGCAGCCCCTGGGTCGGGTGGGCATGGCGGCCGTCACCGGCATTGACGACATGCACATGCGGCGCGCAGTGCTGGGCGATCAGGTAGGGCGCGCCGCTTTCGCTGTGCCGCACGACGAACATGTCGGCATGCATGGCGCTGAGGTTGGCGATGGTGTCGAGCAGGCTTTCACCCTTGCTGGCGCTGCTCTTGGCGATGTCCAGGTTGATGACGTCGGCACTCAGCCGCTTGGCCGCGATCTCGAAGGTGGTGCGGGTGCGGGTGCTGTTCTCGAAGAACAGGTTGAACACGCTCTTGCCGCGCAGCAGCGGCACCTTCTTCACTTCACGATCGTTTACCGACAGAAAGGTGCCGGCGGTGTCGAGAATGCTGTGCAGCAACTCGCGCGGCAGGCCCTCGATGGACAGCAGGTGCACCAGCTCGCCGTGGGCGTTGAGCTGGGGGTTGCGCTTGTTGAGCATGTCAGCCTTTCTCCTGCACGCTGAAGCTGAAGCGGCCGTCGTCAGCCCGCGCCAGCGCCAGCTTCTGCGCCGGCGGCAGGCTGATCTTGGCGGCGGCAAAGGCCGGCTGGATGGGCAGCTCGCGTCCACCGCGATCGACCAGCACCGCCAGCGTCACGCTGGCCGGGCGGCCGAAATCGAACAGCTCGTTGAGCACCGCGCGGATGGTGCGGCCGGTGAAGAGCACGTCGTCGAGCAGCAGGATGTGCGCGCCGTCCACCGAATACGGGATCTTGGTGGCGTCGGTGCCACCGGCCATGCCGCGCGCGCCGAAGTCGTCGCGGTGCAGGGCGCTGCTGATGACGCCCGGCTTGCCGACCGGCCCCAGGCTGGCGGGCAGGTCGGCCACCAGGCGCTCGGCCAGCCAGGCGCCGCCCGACCAGATGCCCATCAAGGCCATGCCGGGGCGCCACAGGCCCTGCACGCCGGCCCGCAGCTCGGTATACAGCGCCTCGGCATCGAGGATCAGGTTGCTCATCGCAAGGTTCTCAGGAATTGGTCGAGGATGATGGCCGCCGATGCCGCGTCGAGGTCAGAAGCGCCGCCCGCCTGTGCCTCGGTGGTGCTGTAGCGTTCGTCCACTTCGTGCACCGGCAAGCGGTAGCGGCCGTGCAACTGCCGGGCAAAGCGCTGGGCACGCCGGGTATTGTCATGGGGCGCGCCGTCGGGGTGCACGGGAATGCCGACCACCAGCGCATCGGGCTGCCACTGCGCAATGAGCTTGCCGATGCGGTCGAAGCGGGCATCGCCAACGGCTGCCACGGTGGTCAGCGCGCTGGCCTGGCGCAGCAAGCTGTTTCCGGTGGCCACCCCCGTGCGCTTGAGGCCGAAGTCGAAGGCCATGAACGACAGCGGGCGGTTCACCTGGCCAGCGCTGCCGTCAGCGGTCATGCGTGGCCGGCTTCCTGGCTGAGCATGGCGGGGTCAAAACCGAGCAGCGACACTGCCCGCCCGTAGCGTTGCTCAACCGGCGTGTTGAAGATGATCTCGGGCGTGGCGTCCACCGTCAGCCAGCCGTTGCGGCCGATCTCGTCTTCCAGCTGGCCGGCGGCCCAGCCGCTGTAGCCCAGGGTCACCAGCAAGCGCTTGGGGCCGCCGCCACCGGCCAGGGCTTCGAGCACGTCCTTGCTGGTGGTCATGGCCAGGCCCCCGCGGATGGCCAAGGTGCTGTTGTAGGGTGCCTGGTCGGCCATTTCGTCGTGCAGCACAAACCCGCGCTCGGTCTGCACCGGCCCGCCGAAGTAGACCGGTTGCCCGCCCAGATCGGGCGCAAGCAGTTCCAGCTCGACCTTCTCGAACAAGTTTTTCAGCGTGATGTCGATGGGCTTGTTGATCACCAAGCCCAGCGCACCCGCTTCGGTGTGCTCGCAGAGGTAGACCACCGCGCCCGAAAAGGTGTCGTCGCCCATGCCCGGCATGGCGATGAGGAACTGATTGGTCAAGTCGATGCGGCCAGCGGACATGCAACGATTCTAATGATCAGGGACACTGAAGCGGTGCCGCACACCCACTCCCACAACCATCCAGGCCCCACCGTCTCCAGTGCGCTGGTGTGGTTTCGTCGCGACTTGCGGGCCGACGACCACGCCGCGCTGTACCACGCCCTGAAAGCCGCACGCCAGGTCTGGTGCGCATTCGTCTTCGACAGCACCATCCTCGACGCCCTGCCCCGGGCTGACAGGCGGGTGGAATTCATCCGCGACAGCCTGGTCGACCTGGATTCCCAATTGCGCGCGCTGGGCCTGTCGCACGGCGTGATCGGCGTGGGCCTGATCGTGCGCCATGGTGATGCCCGCCAGGCCCTGCCTGCGTTGGCCACCGAGTTGGGCGTACAAGCCGTCTATGCCAACCACGACGACGAGCCCGATGCCCTGGCGCGCGACGCCAAGGTGCGCGGGGCGCTGGCCGATGCCGGCATCGTGCTGCACACCAGCAAAGACCATGTGGTTTTCGAGCGCAGCGAGGTGCTCACCGCCACCGGCAACCCCTACAGCGTGTTCACACCCTACAAGAACGCCTGGCTGAAAAAGGTCGATCCGTTCTACCTGAAGGCCTACCCCGTGGCACGCCACGCCGGCGCGCTGGCATCGGTGCCCCGTCCGCACCCGGTTCCTACCCTGGCCGACATCGGTTTCCAGCCCACCAATCTGCACCAGCTCAAGCTGCCCACCGGCAGCGCTGGCGCGCACGCGTTGCTGGACGATTTTCTCGACCGCATCGACGCCTACGACCAGGCCCGCAACTTCCCCGCCGTCAAGGGCCCGAGTTACCTGAGCACCCACCTGCGTTTTGGCACGGTGTCGATCCGCCGGCTGGCGCGCGCGGCCTGGCAGCGCATGGTGGCCGGCTCGAAGGGTGCCGAAATCTGGCTGTCCGAGCTGATCTGGCGCGACTTCTACCACCAGATCCTGCACCACCACCCGCGCGTGGTGGGCCACAGTTTCAAGCCCGAGTACGACGCCATCAAGTGGGCCCACGGCAAGTCGGCCGAGGCCTTGTTTGCCGCCTGGTGCGAGGCCCGCACCGGCTACCCGCTGGTAGATGCGGCCATGCACCAGCTGAACCAGACCGGCTACATGCACAACCGCCTGCGCATGGTGGTGGCCAGCTTTTTGACCAAGGACCTGGGGCTGGACTGGCGCTGGGGCGAGCGCTACTTTGCCACCCACCTGAACGATTTCGATCTGGCGGCCAACAACGGCGGCTGGCAGTGGGCGGCGTCCACCGGCTGTGATGCGCAGCCCTACTTTCGCATCTTCAACCCGGTGGCCCAGAGCGAAAAGTTCGATGCCGGTGGCAAGTTCATCCGCCGCTACCTGCCGGCCCTGGCGCCGCTGCCTGACAAGCTGATCCATGCGCCGTGGCTGGCGCGCCCGCTGGAGCTGGACGCCACCGGCCTGGTACTGGGCCGCGACTACCCTCGCCCGGTGGTTGACCACGCCGAGGCACGCAACACCACCCTGGCGCGCTACGCAGTGGTCAAGAAGGGCTGAACGGCGCCGCGGCTTCAGCCCAGACGACGGTCAGCCAGCGTCGGTCATTGCGCCGCGATGCTGGTGCGCGCCAGCAGGCCCGTGTAACGTTGTGCCCAGGCGCGCAGACCGGCTGCGTCACCGGCGAACACGCTGCCCAGAAACGCCATTGACAGTGCCTGAGTGGCCGCCTTGATCTTGGGATTGAGGGCCGCGCCACCGGTGCCACCGCGATCGGTGAAGATGCTGTGCGAGCCGCCCTCGAACACGGCCAGTGTCTTGGCCGGGCCACCGGTGGCCTCGTACACCGCGACCCGGTCTGCTGCGGGCGAAAAATAGCCGGGCACTTGGATGATGTCTTCGGTCGCGGTGATGTGCAGGCTGGGCACCTCGATGGCGCCCAGGATGCGCTCTGGCGCAGCTTCGCCGTAAAACGGTGGCGCCGAAATCACGATGGCCGCCTTCAGCCGCGGATCGCGCAGATTCAGCAGTTGCCCTTCGCGCTCGACACGCGCACCCACGGCCAGCAGGGTGGTGTTGGCGCCATAGGAGTGGCCTGCCGCCACGATGCGCCGGGCATCGATGTGCGCGGCCAGTGGGCTGGCGAGCAGCTGGTCCAGCGCAAAGCTGAGGTCGCGCACACGCGCTGTAGCCTCGCTCTCCTGAGCGGCCGCCTGCAAGCGCCCCGGCAGGGCCAGCAGGTTGCCGGCCCACAGGCTGCGGTCGCTGCCCACATGCTGCAAGTGCAGGCTGGCATAGCCCTGGCTGGCCCAGTGCTGGCCCAGGTAGCTGTAGCCCCGGCGCGAGCCGCCGATGCCGTGCGAGAACACCACCAACGGCACCGGGTGCCCGGCGGTGGCAGCCAGGGGCAGGTACAGGCGCACCGGCACGGCGCGCTGGCGCGTGACATCCACCCAGTCGAACTCTTGCACGCTGTAGGTGGCTGGCAAATGGTCCAGCAGCGGCGCCACCGCCAAGGCCGGAGCCGCAGGCGACCAGGGCTGCGGCTGGGCGTCGGTTGCGGGCAGTGGCGTTTGCGCCAGGGCAGCCGCTGCACAGGCCAGCCAGCCGGTGATCAGCGCAAGACGTCGTTCAGAACAGTTCCACATCACCCACCTTCGAATCGTCGGCCATGTCACCGCTGGCCACCAGTGCGGCATGGCTGCACACCTGGTTGCGGCCATGGGACTTGGCCCAATAGACGGCGCGGTCAGCGCGTTCAAAGGCCGTACTGGGCGTGTCGCCGGTTTTGATCGCCGTGAAACCCACCGAGATGGAAATGGTGCCGACTTGCGGAAATGCAAATGCATGCACCGTGGCACGCAAGCGTTCGAGGGCAATGGTCGCCTCGGCGTCGCCGGCGCAGCGCATCAGCACCACGAACTCTTCACCACCAAAACGGTAGAGCCGATCATGGAACCGGAAGACCGAGCGCATCAACCGCGACAGCAGCAGCAGCACCTCGTCACCGATCAGGTGGCCGAAGTTGTCATTGACCGCCTTGAAATGGTCGATGTCGATCACGCCGATGTAGTGCGGCAGCGTGGATGGGGCCACCCGCCGTTCACTGCCGGGCGAATCCGGCGATGCTTCGCCCGCAACGCCCTGCGGATTGGCAGACAGCTTGTAGAAGGCCTCGTCGAAGGTCTTGCGGTTGAGCAGGCCGGTGAGCGTGTCGCGCTCGCTGTAGTCGAGCAGCGCCTGAAAATTGCGGTAGATGCGCAGGATGCTGCCCACCAGCCGGTGCGAATCAGTGTCCAGCGGACCGTCGGTCAGCAACTCGAGCACGCCCACCACGTCACGGTCGGTGGTCAACGGAAAGATGGTGACATGCGGGGCGCCGGCGACCGATACCGGGCTTTGTTGCTGCAGTGCCTGCAAACGGGCCGGGTGGTCCTCCAGCCGTGGCAGGTCGTGCAATTCGGTCCACAGCGAATCGGCGCTGGCGACCACGTCACCCGCGCTCAGGCGTGCACGCGTCAACCAACGGCGATCATGGTCGTCGCCAACGCAGCGGTGGATGGCCACCTGCCTTGGGCGCAACAGGTCCCGCAGGGCGCCAGCCAGGGTGGTGTCAACCACATCGCGGTCCCGAAAGGCGGTCAATTCCGCCAACTGCTCTACGACCTGGGACATGCAGCGAGCCCGCTTTTGATGGCCAAGGGTGTGACCGGGTAGCGCGCCACAGGTGCCTCAGGCGGCCACCAGGGCGCGGCGCGCGTAGCGCGCTACCAGACCCAACAACTCGTCTTCGGCATAGGGCTTGCCGAGGTAGTGGTCGACGCCCAGTTCGGCGGCGTAGTCCCGGTGCTTCTGGGCAATGCGCGAGGTGATCATCACCACCGGCAAAAGGGCCAGCCGCGCGTCGGCGCGAAGATTGCGCACCAGGTCAAAGCCGTCCATGCGCGGCATCTCGATGTCGGTCAACAGCACCGCCGGTACCTCGATGGCCAGCTTGTCCAGGCCGTCCAGGCCGTCCTTGGCCACCGTGACCCGGTAGCCCTCGCGCTCAAGCAGGCGCTGCGTGATGCGGCGAACGGTCAAGGAGTCGTCGACCACCACCACCAAGGGCGCCAGTGGCACGGCCTGCCTGGCCGCATGCCCAGGTGCGGCCGAGTTGGCCGCGTTGTCGGCCAGCGCCTGACGGGCCTCGTCACCGTACAGCGTGGCCAGGGCCACTGGGTTGTAGATCAGCGCCGGCAGGCCGGAAGGCAGCAGCGTCATGCCCACCAGGCCCGGCACACGCGACAACTGCGGGCCGAGGTTCTTGACCACCACTTCCTGGTTGCCCAGCACTTCATCGACGTGCAACACCACCCGCTGCGCGGCGCTGCGGATGACCACCACGGGTGCCGTGCGGCCAGCGGCAGAGCCACGGGCCGTTCCGCCCAACAAGCCATCGAGCCAGAAGAACGGCAAGGTCTGCCCGCCTTCGACAAAGGTCTGCGTCTCGTACGCGCGCGCCAGTTCAGGCAGCTTGACCCGTCGCACGATCTCGATCAGGGTGGACGGCACGGCAAAGGCGCGCTCGCCGCAGCGCAACATCACCACCTGAGTGACGGCGGTCGTCAGCGGCAGTACCAGACGGAAGCTGGTGCCCTGGCCCGGCGCGCTGGCAGTTTCGATGCGCCCGCCCATGGCATTGACATCGGTACGCACCACGTCCATGCCCACGCCCCGACCGGCCAGGTCGGTCAGGCTGGCGGCGGTGGTGAAACCGGGTTGGAAAATCAGGTTGGCCAGCGCGGCATCATCGGCCTGGGCATCTGCGGCGATCAGGCCCATGGCCAGGCCCTGTTCGCGAATACGCGGCAGGTTCAGGCCCGCACCATCGTCGCGCACTTCCACGCCCACCTCGTTGCCCACCTGGGTGATCGATAGCGTGATGTTGCCGGTGGCGTCCTTGCCGGCCTTGGCGCGCGCCTCGGCCGATTCAATGCCGTGCACCACGCTGTTGCGCAGCAGGTGCTCGAAGGCGGCGGTCATGCGGTCGAGCACGCCGCGGTCGATTTCGATCGACCCACCAACGATGTCAAGCCGCACCGGCTTGCCGGTTTCCTTGGCAGCCTGGCGCACCACCCGGTAGAGGCGCTCGGACAGGCCCTCAAACTCGACCATGCGGGTGCGCAGCAGGTCGTCCTGCATGTCGCGCGTCATGCGGGCCTGGTGGGCCAGCGAGTCTTCGGTCGATTGCAGCGTTCGCTGCATGCCACGCTGCACGGTGGCCACGTCGGCCACCGACTCGGCCATCCTCCGGGTCAGCTCCTGGAAGCGGGTGAAGCGGTCCTTCGCCAGTGGGTCGAAGGCCTGCGACGCCGCGCGCGCCGCTTCCATTCGGGTGTCGATCTGGGTTTCGGCCTGCAGCTCGATGTCGCGCAATTGCGCGCGCAGGCGCTCCAGGTTGTCGGTCAGGTCACCCAGCGCGCCCTTGATTTGGGCAACGTCGCTCTCGATGCGCGAGCGCGAGATCGACACTTCGCCGGCCTGGTTGACCAGCCGGTCCAGCAGGGGGGTGCGCACCCGCACCGACCCGGCGGCCCCCAGCCCGACCAGCGCGCCTGGCTGGGCGTCGCCCGCTGCGGGTTCGGCATCGACAAAGCGCTGCCAATCCACCGGTTGGGCACCTTCGGGCACACGGTCCGGCACCACCACCCTGGGCACGGCGGCAACCGGCCGCTGCGCCACGCTGGGCTTGGGCGGCACCAGCGGGACCAGGGGTGCGACCACCAAGGCAGCCCCGCCCGCAGGTGCGGCAGGCGCGGCAGGCGCGGCTAGTGCCGTAGTTGCCACAGGTGCTACTGGAGCCGCAGGTGCCAGCAGGGTGTCGGCACGGGTCTGCAATGTGTCTGCATGGCCGATCAGGGTGTCGACGTCGGCGGTGCGCGCGGCTGCGCCCTGCTCGGCCAGGTGCTGCACCGCCGACTCAAGCCGGTGCGCCAATTCGCCCAGCCGCATGGCGCCGGCCAGGCGCGCACTGCCCTTGAGCGTGTGCAGGCTGCGCATGCAGGCCGAGGCTGCTTGCGCATCGGCCGGTTTGCCGGCCCAGGCGCGCAACTGGGTTTGCAGCCGCGGCAGCAACTCTTGCATCTCTTCGGTGAAGATCGACAGCAAGTCGGGATCGACGGCATCGGTTTGGTCGAGGTCTTCCTCGAAGCCGCCCAGCCGGTCGTCGCCCGCCGCCTTCGCCACACGCACTGCGACCTCGGGCAAGGCCTCGAAGGGCAGCAAGGCGGCGCGGCCCAAGGCGCCAGCGGCGTACTCGGCAAACCGGGACGGCGCCGCATCGAGATCGGCGGCAGGCGCCGCAATGGCCGGTGCGGATTCCGCCACTGCCACGTCGCCATCTGCATCTGCATCTGCATCTGCATCTGCATCTGCATCCGCATTCGCATCGGCTTCAGGCCAAGATGGCTGCACCGGCGCGGCATGGGCCAGTGCCTGCAACCGGGCCACCAGACCGGCGTCGGGCGTGTTCAGGAAGCCCGCCGCAAACAAGTGCAAAAGACGACGAATCTCGTCAGCGGCCTGGATGAACAAGTCCGCTTCGCTCGGCTGGCCGGCGCCCCGGGCGTGAGAGCGTTCCAGCGCGTGCTCCAGGGCGCGTGCCAGACGCGACAGGTCGACAAAACCCACCGTGCCCGAGTTGCCTGCCAGGGAATGCGCCATCGCTATGGCCGTGTCGCCCACAGGCCGGTGCTGCTCCAGCGCCCATTCGGCCAGTTCGACACCCAGGCGGCGCGACAGTTCGTCGGCTTCTCCCAGGTAGATGTTGAACAAGGGAATGCCGATGCGCAACGGGCCGATCTGGCGCACCGCCTCGTCGGCATCGGCCGCCAGTGCCTCGGCGTGCTCGGCCACGTCCTCGGGCTCGGCCACCGCCACGTCCTCGGGCTGACCCTGGACAGGTTCAGCCGTGACCAGTGCGACCGCCGCCTCGGGTTCCCGCACCGGCTCGGGCGGGCCAACGGTCTGCAGTGCCGCCGGCACGACCGGCACCACCGGCACGGTAGGCACCGCAAAGGCTTGGTCGAAGTCCAGCGAGAGGTCAAGCTCCACCACCTCGGCCACGGCGATGTCCGGCTCGACAGGCTCGACAGGCTCGGCCGGCAAACGCGGCAGCACCAGCGTCTGGTCCAGCGCAGCAACCGCAGTGTCCAGCGGCAAGGGCGCCGTGCTCAGCGTGGTGTCTAGCGGCAGCGTGACCACGTGCGGCAGGACGAATGGCTCGTCTTCGAACGCCGCCAGGTCGATCTCGGGCAGGCTGATCTCGGGCGCCTGCAGCACGGGCTCGGCAGTTTCAGCCGGCAGCAACAAGTCCAGGTCGCTTGCCAAGGGCAAATCGGGCACGCGCTGGCGCAGATCCAGTACCGGATCAAACGTGGAGGCGATGGTGGCTGGCGGTGCAGCCGGTGGCAAGACCAGCGTGGGTTCGTCCGCTCGGGGCGGCGGCTCGCCCGACAGCGGCAGGCGGCGATGCTCGGTGCGCAGGGCATCGGCTGCGCGCACAACAGGCTCGGGCCGGAAGCCTTCTGCGCGGCCTTCGGCCAACGCTTCTACCCATTGCTCAAAATGGTCCACCACTTCGGCGCTGAAACCACGCAGATCGTGGTCGGCACCGCCGGGTTCGGTCAAACGGCTGTTGTAGAGCTGCTCGCACGCCCAGGCAGCCTCACCAAAGGCGCCCAGGCCCACCATGCGTGCACTGCCCTTGAGGGTGTGGAAAGCGCGGCGCACCGTGGTCATGGCGTTCGCGTCGTCATGCCGCGTCTGCAATTCGGCCAGGGCGACGCGGGCGTTTTGCACCACCTCGCGCGCCTCTTCCAGGAAGATCTCCCGCATTTCGGGATCGTCTTCCAGGCCGCTGGCCACCGCCGCTGGCGGCGGTGCAAGCCCCTGTGATGCGGCAGGCGGCGTGGCCAGGCGCTGGGTTGCTTGCTCGTCGGCAAGCTGCAGGCGCTGGGTTGCCTGGTCCATCCCGGCGTCGTCCTGCGGCGTGGGCAATCCTGGCCCGCCACCATCGTCATCGAGCAACAGCATGGGCAAGCCATGGTTGCCCAACAGCGCGGCTGCATCGGTCGGGTCGGATTCAAGGCCCGGCCCGGTTCGCTTGACGGCACGGGCCTGCTTGACCATGCGGTCGAAGTCCAGCGTGACCGCCAACGCATTGGTGTCGACCGGGCCAGCGCCGGCGCTGACCCGGGTATCGAACTCATCGAATCCGGTGGGACGATCTTCACGGGCCATCACCGCCGATAGATTGCCGGTGACCGGGTCGAAGCGGAACAGCGACTTGGCCATCTGGGGCTGCACGCTGACCATGTCGATCAGGAAGCTCAAGGCGCCCAGGTTGTCGGCCAGACGGTCAAAGGTACCGGTTTCGATGGCGCGCTGCGGATCGACTTCGGTGTTGGCCAGTGCGTCCACATCGTCGCGCATGCGCAGCACGGCCTGCGACGCCTGGTCCAGACCGAGCACCGACAACACGCCTCGCATGGCCGACAACTGCGCCGGCACCGGAATCAGCACCTCGCGCTGCGAGGGGTCGCGAAAGTATTGGTCGATATGCTTCTCGACCTCGGACAAGGCGGCCCGCAACTCCTGCACCACGCTGCCCATGGTCTGCCGGTCGGACACCCGCCGGTAGAGCTCTTCCATCCAAAGTTCCAGCGTGCCAGGGTCGCGCGCCTGGCAAACCAACTCGATGCGCTGGGCCAGGCGCTGCACACGGTCTGCGCTGTCTGGGTGGTCGAAATCGCCATCATCCAGCGAGGCATCGAGGTACAACAAGGCCGTGGCCACTTCCATAGCCAGGTCGGCTGGCGGCTCTGCGGCGCTGGCCAGGGTTTGGGCGCCGGCCGCCTGCAGCGCCCGGCCCAGCACCTCGCCACTGGGGTACAGGCGGGTGAGTGAATCACTGACCAGCGAAAACTGCTCTGCCAGACCGCCCAGGCGCGCGGACTCACCGCCGGCCACGGCCGACCACACTTCCTTGGCCGCCTGCACACGCTTGTGCGCCTGTTGCACCAGGGCCGGATCGAAACGACCCAGACGGGCCTGTTCGTAGTCGATGCGCGCTTCATCGGGCAGGTCGTAGCCGGTACGTACCGCCGCCAGCCGAGGGCCGAAGCCGATGCCGGCACGCGCTGCAGCCTGGCCGCAGAAGAACAGGAGATCGTGCGCCAGGCGCTCGGACGGTTCGGACAATTCGCCCGCGCGCAGCTGCGCCAGCAATTTGGAGCCCAGGCGCTTGCTGTGCGCATCGGGTTGCAACAGACCATCGGCCTGGGCCTCGAAGAAGGCGGCCGCCAACTGCCACAGCGTGGCCAAGCGGTGGTGCGGTCCATCGGCCGTGCCAGGGTCTGCGGCGGCATCGGCCGCGGCCTGCGCACCAGAGGCCAGCTCGGCAAAACGCTCGCTCATGCGCGCAGCCACGCTGGGCGGCGCTCCACGCATCAAGGCCAGCAGGTCGGATTCGATGCGCCCGATGGTGTTTTCGTCGGGGTGGCGTGGCACGACACTCGGGTCGAGCGCCAGTTCGCGCCAGGACCAGGGAACCGTCCAAAGATCGGCCGGATGTGCGCGACTGGCGCCCGCCAGCTCCTGCAACACGCGGTACTGGGGAAACAGCGACAGCGTGGACACCGGCTTGCCGGCCAGGCGCCGGGCGATGAAATCGAGCAATGCAAACGCACCGCGCTCCAGCGTATCGACGGCCGTGGGCGTGATCAGCTTGGGGCGCGCGCTCAGACGCAGCAAAGCCGCTTCGGCGGCTCGCAACAAAGCTGCGGCCGGCCCCAGGCCGACGAGCTCAAGCACGCCCACGCTCTGGTGGTATTGGCTGCGGGCCTGCCGCAGGACGGCAGGATCGACGCTGTCGAGGTCGGAGCCCTGGGCGTGCTCTTTGAGGTAACGGCGCAGTGCCTTGTGGGCAGCTTCGAGCGAACGGCGCAATTCGTCCTGCACCCACGACAGGGCGCTGAGGTCGTCTCCAGGCGCGGGGCCGGAAACCCCTTGGCCGGTGCTGTTTGCCGAGTCCACTGCCATCTTTGCCGCCCTGCCGCGCCGATGCCGTTCAGCTGATCTTGAAGCGCGACACCGACTGGCGCAGCTCTTCGGCGGTGCGCGACAGCTCGTGCACCATCTGCGCGGTGGAACGCGTGCCTTCACCGGCCTGTTCGGTCACGGCAAAGATGTGCTGGATGTTGCCGGCCACCACGTTGGCGGATCTGGCTTCGTCCAGGGCCTGCACCGAGATCTGCTCGATCAGCTCGGCCAGCTTGCGGGTCACGCTGTCGATGTTGCCCAGCGCGGCGCCGGCAGCGTCGGACAGCTTGGCCCCATCGACCACACCCTGGGTCGAGCGGGCCATGGCGGCCACGGCATCCTGGGTGTCGGTCTGAATGGTCTTGACCAGGGCCGAGATCTGCCGCGTGGCATCTCCCGAGCGCTCGGCCAGCCGCTGTACTTCTTCAGCCACGACCGAAAAGCCGCGACCGGCATCACCGGCCGAAGCGGCCTGGATGGCAGCGTTCAGCGCCAGCACGTTGGTCTGCTCGGTGATATCCGAGATCAGTTCGGTGATTTCGCCGATCTCCTGGGAGGATTCGCCCAGGCGCTTGATGCGCTTGGACGTTTCTTGAATCTGGTCGCGGATGGCGTTCATGCCGCCGATCGAGTTCTGCACCGCCGTCAGGCCGGATTCGGCCGCCTGCAGTGAGTGGCGCGCAACCTGGGCCGATTGCTGCGCCTGGGCGGACACCGTGTTGATGCGGGCCGCCATCTGCAGCACCGATTCACCGGTTTCACGGATCTCGCGCAGTTGCTCGTCGGAGGCGGCCAACAGCTCACTGGAGGTTTCGTCCACCTTCAGGGTGGTCTCGGTCACCCGGTTGGCTGTGCCCTGCACCTGCGACACCAGGGTGCGCAACTCTTCGACGGTGTAGTTCACCGAATCGGCAATGGCCCCGGTGATGTCTTCAGTCACCGTGGCCTGCTGGGTCAGATCGCCCTCAGCCACTGTCTGCAACTCGTTCATCAGCCGAAGAATGGCGGCCTGGTTGGCGTCGTTCACCCGCTTGGCTTCCTGCTCCTGGCGCTCGGCCTCCAGGCGCTGGGTTTCGGCCAGCGCAGCACGCTGGGCCTGGTCGGAGACGAACAGCCGCAGGAAACCCCAACCGCCACCCACCACCAGCAACAAGGCCAGAAGCATCAACATGCCATGGGTCAGGCTGAATCCGCCTTGGTCGGCCAGCAGGTCCTGCACCTGCTGCAGGCCCGTGCGCAACGGCTCGCTTTCGGTCACCACAGCCACCTGGGCATCACGCGCGGCCACCAGGCCTTGCAGGTTGCCCAGGATGGCGCTGGCCTGAGTGCGGGTCTGCTCGTACTGCTTGAGCAGGGCCAGCAGACGCTCCTTGGTGGCCGGATCCTTGGTGCCCGGCAGGCGCAGGTCTGCATTGCCGTTGGCCAGGCCTTCGGCAATCTCGCGGAAGTTGTTCAGGTCCTTGCCGAGCATGAACACGGCTTCGTTGCTGACACCCTCCATCGTGAGGAATTCATTGGCGCTCTTGCCGATGCGCTGGGTCAGCATCACCAACTGGCCCGACTGTGTCAGCTCGGCCGGCGCGGCACCTTGCTGCAGCTTGAGCGACGAGACCGTTTCGGCTGATTCAAGCAGCTCGGCCGCCTGTTGGTTGATGGTGCGCAGCGCCTTGCTCACCTGAATGAGCGTGCCTTGCTGCGACAGGATGACGTTGGCGTTCTTCTCGGCCCGGTCGATGAAGGGCATCATCGATTCGAGCAGGGGCTGCGCGCCGGCGGGCGCAGCCGGCACGCTGGGACCACCCTCCTTCAGCTGGCGGGTATTGGCCGCCAGAACGCTGGCCGACTCCTTGGTCTCGGCAAAGGCGCTGGCGGTACCGCCCATCGCCTGCGACACCGCCTTGGCCAGCCGCTGCGACTGCATCAACGCTTGTCCGGTGGCCCCCACCTGCGTGGCATTGCGGTTGGCCGAGCCGATGGCCAGCACCGTGACCAATACCAGCAGCAAGAGCCCCAACAACACGACAAAGCCCAGAATGCGCTGCTGCGCCGGTACCGGGCGGTCACCGATGAAAGGCAGGGGCGTAGCTGCGGCCACACCGGCCACCGCCGCGCCACCGGCCACTGCGGCCGCAACGGGCATCAGGCGTGACTCGGAAAAATCGCTGAGTTCGCCAGATGGCGGCAATTCGGAAATGATGGATTGGCCGCTCAAGGTGCCCGTCAGGTTGCCATCGAGCGTGGAGTCGCCCATGTCGCCCGCGCGCAAATCGATCGAGGTCGATGTGGGCAACCCATCGGCCGCGGCTTCCGCTTCGGCTTGCAACTCGTCGAAGTTGGTCGGCGACCGCTCATGGTTGCCCTCTTCACCGTGCCGATTGTTCTTCAGTCTGTCCAGCAAGCCCATCACATCCCCTCTTCAAACCGGCGCTGGACGAGACATCCGCCCAATCACCATGCGGCCCTCAGCCCGTGATCGCCAGAAACTGCGGCTGCCTGGCCAGCGCGGCCAGATCGATCTCCTGCCACAACCGACCAGCCGTATCGCGCCAGCGGGCCGGCGCAAAGGCAGGCCTGGGCGCATTGTCATGGCTTTCAGCACTGGCCTGCATGTCCTGCGCATGACGCAAACCCTCGAGCCGGTCGATCAACAAGGCGCCATTGATGCCCAGCGCCGCGTTGAACGCCACCAACTTGCCGCGCTGTTGCTGCGCCGGAGCATCGGCCGGGCGCAGCCCCAAAAAGCGCGCCAGGTCCACTACCGTGAACACGCCACCGCGCAGATTGACCACGCCAGCCAACCAGGGCCGCGTGTGCGGCACGGGCAGCAGTGCGCCGAGGTCGAAAATCTCGCCGGCCTGCTTGAGCGAGAGCAACAGGCCATGCCCGGCGCAATCGACCGCCAGCCACGAAATGCCAGGCGTCTCGGTCTTGACCTGCTGCATGCGCTCGGCCAAGCGGGTTTGCAGATCTCGCAGGGCTTGTTTGTTGGCCATGGGCAGGTGCGTCGAATCAGTCGAACTGCTTGATCTTGGCGATCAGTTCGTCGGCCTGCACCGGCTTGACGACATAGTCCTTGGCGCCCTGACGCAAACCCCAGACCCGATCCGTTTCCTGATTCTTGCTGGTGCACATGATCACAGGGGTGTCGGCAAAACGCGGGTCGCGGGTGATGGCCCGGGTGAGCTGAAAGCCGTTCTGGCCCGGCATCACCACGTCCATCAGGATCAGGTCGGGCTTGTCCTCGTCCAGACGCTTCATGGCTTCGGCCCCGCTCTCGGCGGTGCGCACCGAGTAGCCGCGCTTGAGCAGCAGGTCGGACAGGTAATGCAATTCGGTCTTCGAATCGTCAACCAGCAAAATCTTGTGCACAGGCATCTAGTGGCTCTCCCGAACTTTGGGCAGGCAGTGCCGTCGGCGGTCAGCCGCCATGGGCGGCCATGCCGAACTGCTGCACGGCGCGCAGCAGCTGCTCTTTGGTGAAGGGTTTTGTAAGGTAGTCCTGCGAGCCCACCATGCGCCCGCGGGCCTTGTCGAACAGGCCGTCCTTGCTCGACAGCATGATGACCGGCACATGCGCAAAGCGCGGGTTGCGCTTGATGATGGCGCAAGTCTGGTAACCATCGAGCCGCGGCATCAGGATGTCGCAGAAGATGAGCTGCGGCACGTGGTCATTGACCTTGGCCAGCGCATCAAAGCCGTCTTCGGCCAGCACCACCTCATGCCCACCCTGGCGCAAAAAAATCTCGGCCGAGCGGCGGATGGTGTTGCTGTCGTCGATCACCAGCACCTTGGTTGCTACAGCGGTTGCTGCGGCGGGGGCATCATCCATGCAGGCGGCTCCTCGGCGGGGTGATTGACGTAGGGACAGGGCGGCTGACGCCACCGAGTTACAGGCACGCGGTCAGACCGCGACCATCTCGAAGTCTTCCTTGCGGGCCCCGCATTCAGGGCAGGTCCAGTTCATCGGCACATCGGCCCAGGCGGTGCCGGGGGCGATGTCGTGCTCCGGATCGCCCGCCGCCTCGTCATAGATCCAGCCGCAGATCAGACACATCCAGGTGCGAGGTTCGGTCACGCGGGTTTCGCTCACGCGGGTTTCGGTCACGGTTACGGGCAGTTCACTACAATGAAGCAGTCATTGTAGCCACGCGATTTCGGGCCAATCGGGCCCTTTGGCGGGG